>JANYDE010000025.1 GCA_025359915.1 Chamaesiphon sp. 336R_metabinner_41
CTTAGTCCACTTCAGTGGACTTTCGCTCTTAGCCCCAAATTCATTTGTTCGCGTAGCGTCTGCCTTCGCAGAGGGCGTTTGAAGACTAAGAACTAGGGTTTTGACATTATTCTTTTCTTGTATGAAACCACCCTGCCTTTATCAGGGGGGTTGGGGGGTAAACAACCTACGCGGTAATTCTAGAGAGCTGTAGTCACAGGACTTTCGCCTCTCGTTAGAAAGGCTACGCATTCGACGTGGGAAGTTTGGGGGAAGAAATCAGCGGGTTGGACGAAGGTGAGTTGGTAGCCACCTTCCTCGCAGAGGATTTGTAAGTCTCTGGCGAGGGTGGCGGGTTTGCAACTGATGTAGATGATTTGCGCTGCTTGCATCGCGTTAAGTGCGTCTAGTACGGCTCGATCGCAACCCGTACGTGGTGGGTCTAGTAGCACGATATCTGCTTGAGTGTCAATCGCTGGCAACAATTCTTCAACTTCACCCGTGCGGAATTCAATGTTGTTAATGCTATTCAGGCGGGCATTCGCTCTGGCTTGAACTACGGATGCGGCGTGAACTTCAATCCCAATTACTTTCTTCACCCGCTTGGATAAAGGGAGGGTAAAAGTTCCAATCCCGCAGTAGGCATCGATGAGAGTTTCGATACCTGTGAAGTTGGCTCGATCGATTATCAGATTGAGCACAGTCTCAGCTTGCTCAGTGTAAATTTGGAAGAAGGTATCACCTTTGAGCTGGAATTGTAAATTTCCAAAAGTCTCGCAGATGTAATCTCGTCCGGCGATACAGCGAGTTTCGGTACCAAAAATATTATTTGTCGATTGACTGTTGAGGTTAAGACAGACTCCCACTAGTTTAGGATAGCGTTGCATCCATCGCTGTGCTTGTCCTTCAATATCGGGAATGTCAAGATCTGTCACTACTAGGGTAAGCAGAATTTCGCCTGTCCGTCGCCCGATCCGCATCAACAAATGACGGAATTTAGGGCGAGTATCGGGGATATCGGTGACTTTGGTAACGGTGGGACGATTACGAAGTCTGGGTTTGGGGATCCCAGTGACGGTGAGTTCTTCTTCTTGATACTGACTGACAATAATTTGGGTTCCAGTGCGGCGCAACCCTGGCTCTCTGGCTCCTTTGCTTTCTGGTTGATATATTTGCCAACCCCTGTCTTGGATGTCCTGTTTGATTTCAGCCAGGAGGGGGTTCAATCGTTCGTCTTGAACTGGACATTGATTGAGATTGACGATTTGATGGGTACCTTTGCGATAGTAACCAGCTTTGACATTTCCTGAGTCACTCACACCCAGCGGATAGGTGACTTTATTCCGATAGGCAAAATTTCCCTGTGCGCCAACGATGGGGGCGACGGGAGGATTGGTGAATTTACCAATTCGTTTCAATGCTTGAACTACTTGATTTTCCTTGGCGGTTAATTGGTAGTCATAATCAATATGCTGTAATTGA
Organism: Chamaesiphon sp. 336R_metabinner_41; assembly: GCA_025359915.1. GTDB lineage: Bacteria > Cyanobacteriota > Cyanobacteriia > Cyanobacteriales > Chamaesiphonaceae > Chamaesiphon. The sequence continues at coordinate 1,462 of JANYDE010000025.1, forward strand.
CAACCCCCGCATTTATCAGCCACGATGCAACTAGGACGCACGCGGTGAGGGGAAGCAGTTAAAACTTCTAACAATTTCCCGTGAGCATACTGGCGTTTGACAGTAACTAGTCTAGCAGTAACTCGATCGCCTGTAACTGTATCAGGGATAAATACGACCCGTTGGTGCAGCCCCTCTGTTCGCGGAGCGTCTGCCTGAGCAGAAAGAGGATCGCCCACTCGTCCAACACCTTCACCGCTATCGCTGACATCGGTAATTTCAACTTCTACAACATCCCCTTGTCGAAAGGATTGGCTGGAGATGGGTAGTTCATTAGAACCTTCAGTAGGCGAATTGTCGGGAAACATGTTGTGTTTTGGCAGGATAGCAATCTACTATTATAACTATTTTTACCTTGAAATCAAAGAAATTCTCTAACAATAGTTTTGATAGGTAGAAATAGTGAAAGAGGTCGATCTTGGAGTGGAATGAATTTGTACATGCTATTTACTGACTTTTTCAGCAAGCCCTATTTATTCTCCAATTAAATAATCGATAAATTGACGGGCGGTGCGTCCAGATCGGCCGTTGTGTCTGGTAGCCCATTGGAGAGCGCGATTCTCTAAATCATCGCTTTCGATCGATAATTTTGCCTCCGTTGCTAAGTGACGAATAATTTCCAAATATTTAGGTTGATCTGCTGGTTCAAAGGTGAGAGTAATCCCAAATCGATCGACAAAGGATAACTTTTCTTGAACTGTATCCCACATCTGAATCTCTCCAGCATCTTGGGGTCGAGGACGATCGGCGAAGTATTCTCGCACTAAATGGCGACGATTGGATGTAGCGTAAATCACCACGTTATTTGGTCTAGCCGTCACGCTGCCTTCAAGGACTACTTTCAATGCTTTGAAGTTTTCATCATCTTCTTCAAAGGACAGATCGTCGATGAAAATAATAAATTTCTGGGGTAAATCGGTCAATTGATCGAGAATTGACGGCAGATCGATCGTCGCCGACTTACTCACCTCAATTAGGCGCAATTGACTATTAGTATAATGATTGAGCAAGCCCTTAATCAGCGAGGATTTACCAGTTCCTTTCCCACCATATAGTAAAATATTTAGTGCTGGCTTGCCTGATAGCAAGGATCCTGTGTTTTTAATTAGGGTAGCTTTCTGCTGTTCGTAACCAATCAGATTTTCGATCTGGACTCGATCGGGATGTGGAATCCCCATGAGTCGATCTTGCCATCTCAATGCTCGATATTTGCCGAAAATACCTACTCCAGCTTGCTGGTAATATTTAGCCAAATCATCAACTAGTTCGCCCCATTTTTGGCTGTGAAGTGACTTGACGATCGAATGTTGTGTGTCAGATATACTGCATTCCAGCCAACAAATTGGTTTCCCTCCAATTTGCTCGACCCATTGAGGGATATACTGTCCGCAGGTATAAAGTACGTATAATGATTCTAGATCTTGCCGAGCAGCAGTAACCAAAGCTGGTGATAGCCGTTTTCCTGATGTTCCGGTAGCATTAGCAAGATTGATGTTTTGAGCTTGTAAACTAAACGGATTTTCTGCTTGTAAAAGTCGATCGATTAAATATTCTTCCCAACTACAATTTCGATCGGCTAAAGCTTTGAAAAAGCGTCCGTAGGCAGTGAGACAAATTAGGGCATTACCTTGAGATCTATCTCCATTGGCGATCGCTTGTAGCAATTTAATTAGGGCAACACCTACTTCACTATCCAGAATATCCTGATGCAGAAGTAGTCCAGCAATTGCCCGTTGCATTTGATGGAGTTCGGCTGTGTGTCGATCTTGATGGGAGGAATTCATAAGAAGGGGGGAGAGGGGAGCTGGGAGCTGGGAGAATAAAAGGGGGGCGGGGTTAGTCAACGACAACCTCCCGACTACTAGCCACCGATCGCGAGTCGCTGTATCCTAGATTAGGTATTTATATGCGTTAGATTAATCATTACTTTTTAACGAGCAGCAGAAGCTTAGAACCTCTCAACCCTCCCAACTCTTCTCTCCCCCCAATTTAATATATGTCCGATTCTATTACTAACTCAACCCAGACAATCCGCATCGCTTCGCGGAAAAGTCAACTGGCATTAGTCCAAACCTATTGGGTGCAAGCCGAATTACAGAAGCACTTTCCAGATCGTACCTTTGAAATCGAGATGATGAGTACCCAAGGGGATAAAATCCTCGATGTACCCTTGGCAAAAATTGGGGACAAAGGGCTATTTACCAAGGAATTGGAAGTCAAAATGCTCGATCGAACCGCCGATCTAGCCGTTCACTCGCTCAAAGACCTTCCTACCAATTTACCAGAAGGTTTGATGCTTGGTTGTATTACTGAGCGGGAAAATCCGGCTGACGCGCTCGTCGTCAACGAGAAACACAAAGGTTGTCAGCTCGATACTCTGCCCAAAGGTGCGGTGATTGGCACATCTTCCCTACGTCGATTAGCTCAACTCCGCCATCATTTTCCCCACTTTGCGTTCAAAGATGTGCGGGGAAATGTAAATACTCGGTTGGCGAAACTAGATGCTGGCGAATATGATGCGCTGATTCTGGCCGCTGCGGGCTTACAACGCTTGGATTTTGGAGATCGCATTCACCAGCTCATTCCCGCTAGTTTGTCGCTTCACGCGGTCGGACAAGGGGCATTGGGAATCGAGTGTCGGACTGAGGATCCTGAGATTTTGGGATTCCTCCAGGCGCTCCAACATCAGCCGACTGCTTACCGTTGTTATGCGGAGCGGGCATTTCTACGGACGCTAGAGGGTGGTTGTCAGGTACCAATCGGGGTTAATACTACTATTGATGGTGATAATCTTACTCTCACGGGGATGGTATCTAGTCTGGATGGCAAAAGGCTGGTAACTGATACGATTACCGGATTAGCTACCAATGCGGAGCAAATCGGTAAGGATCTTGCAGAGTTACTGCGCAGCCAAGGCGCGCAAGAAATTCTCGATGAGATTTTTGAGCTAGTGCGACGGGATGGCTTGAAGAAGGTATTGGACGAACAAACGAATTAATTGAGAATTGAGAATTATTAATTAACAGGAGTAGATATCGCGGAGGGTGGGCACTGTTTTGATGCCCACCAGATAGTTTTCAAGCTATTTTATAAATAATTGAACCTACCTATTTCGCCGTTAGGGTTTGGGAAAATTTCCCAAAATTCCGCTCCCAACTCATTAACGTTTCCGTTTCTGAAAGACTTTCAAATTAGCTAAAGTCCGCTGATAATTGAAGCTGTCACCCTGTAATCGAAACAGTTCTGCGGCAATGCGGAGATCGGCGATTGCACCTTTGCAGTCACCCATGCCTTGCCGAGCCGTGGCGCGGTTATTGTAGGTAATTGCTTGATTTGGGCGAATGCGGACTACTTGAGTATAGTCCTCATAAGCACCTCGATAATCTTTGAGGTTGAGTTTTGCTACAGCTCGATTATTATAAGCAAGGGCCTGATTGGCATCGATCCGAATTGCTTCGGTATAATCAGCGATCGCCGATAGATGTTGTTCGATTCTCGCATGTAAAATTCCGCGCTGGATATAAGCATCTACATCCTGCGGATTTTGCTGAAGCGTAGTCGTTAAACTAGAAATAGTTTGTCGCTCTGACTCGATTTGGTTGGAATTGGGAGCCGCCGCTGAAATTAATGGCATCGACACAAATGCCACTGTGGTAAGGATACTTAGCTGGGATAATAAATATTTAATCATCGCTAATTAAAGTTTTAGTGAATAGTGGGAATAGAAAAACCTAAAGCAGCTTTGACTTCAGCGAGAGTTTTGTCAGCGATTTGTGCAGCGCGTTCTCTACCATCGCTTAGGACAGATTCTAGATAGGTTTTATCAGTCATTACCTCTTGATATTTAGTTTGAATCGGACGTAAATGTTCGATCGTTGCTTCCGTCAATAATGGTTTAAATTGACCCCAGCCAAGATCTTGACATTCGTTAGCGACAGCCTCTTTAGACTTGCCAGACATCAACATATATAGTGTAAGCAAATTTCGACATTCTGGGCGGTCGAGTGCGTCAAATGTCAAGCCGCGTTCGAGATCGGTTTTACACTTTTTAATTTTTTTCTGAATTAAATCTGGGCTGTCTAATACATTAATTCTACTCAGATCTGACGGATCTGATTTAGACATCTTTCTCGTGCCATCGGTGAGACTCATAACTCTGGCACCATCAGCTTGAATTAGAGCTTGCGGTAATTTTAGGACTGGGTTCTTTTTGGCAAATTGATGATTGAATCTGCCTGCAATATCGCGTGTCAATTCTAAATGTTGTTTTTGATCTTCGCCAACGGGCACTTTATCCGCTTGATAGAGGAGAATATCCGCAGCCATTAATACGGGATAATCTAACAAACCAACATTAACATTCTCACCTTGTTTAATTGCTTTTTCTTTGAATTGAATCATATCTTGGAGCCAATTCAACGGCGTGACACAATTGAGCAACCAAGTTAATTCGCTATGGGCAGGAATATGCGATTGAATGAAAATACTGGAGTGTTCGACACTAATTCCGCAGGCTAAATATAAAGCAGCAATCGTGTAACTATTTTCGGCTAAAGTTTGAGGAGTGTGCGGAGCTGTAATCGCATGAAGATCGACGACACAAAAATAATTTTCATACTCATGTTGATGTTCCACCCAATTCCGAATCGATCCTAAATAATTACCGAGATGCAAATTACCAGTTGGTTGGATACCAGATAAAACACGTTTTTTATTCATACAGAAATGGATCGATCGAACGTCTAGTAGTTTTTGGTGCGGTAAGATCGAAGATGGGATAAACTGGATCCGATCAGTGCGGGAACTACTATAAGTCGATCGATTAATTAGTCAAAAGGTGCTTTATTATAACAAACGGTGACAGCTTTCCCAATGAATACACGCCGCCATTACACCTAAATGAGTGGATTCTGGCTGAGATCTTCTGAAACTAAACCCAGTGCTTCGATATCAGACAGGATGAGCTGGTGGAAGTGGGGATTATTAAATCGCTTCGCCGCTAATGCACCTAGGAGCAGTACCTTGCGAGCGGCTTCTGGTTGTCCTAAATATTGGAGAGCTAAACCTTCGGCATAGAATCCAGTTTCATCTCGATCTATCAACCGTTCTAATCTTTGACTTTGAATCAATCTAGCTTGCTCAAAATCTGCCATTGCTTTTGGAATATCACCTAGTTCATGATAGACAATACCACGATGATATCTGGCAGAAACATAGTTAGCAGAAATCTCAATTGCTCGGCTAAAATTATCGATTGCATTGTGTTTCATTCCCGATAAACTACTAATAAGACCTAGCATATAACTAGCCCAAAAAGATGATTGATCGAAAGATTGAACTGACTTACAATCTTGTTTAGCATGTTTATAATCTTGTTGCCTAAAATAAATCCAACTGCGCTGAATATAAGCATCAGCATGTTCTGAATCGATGTCGATCGCGCTATTATAATCTCGCAGAGCTAGATCGAGATCTCCACGTTCCCCATAAGTTAATCCTCTGCGAAAATAGGCATTGACAAACCGAGGATTTAAAGAAATAGCGTAATCACAATCTTGAAGAGCTTCTAAATGATTGCCTAAACAACGATGAATCTCCGCTCGTTCGTCATGGACAATTGCATGAGGTTTGCGAGCGATCGTAATGTTAAAATCAGCTAATGCACCTTCCAAATCGCCCAGCTTTTGGCGGGTACGTCCGCGAGCATGATGAAAGACGTGTTGATTGGATTGGAGTGTAATTGCTCGATCAAAATCAGCTAATGCCTGAGGGAATTTCCCCAATCTTTCATAGCAAATACCTCGATAACAATAGCCATTAGGATCTTGAGGATAAGTCTCAATATGTCGATCCAAACTAGGGATGGCAACTTGATAATTTTCCGTTTTGACAAGAGCAACTGCATTCAACCAACCTGCGGATGGATGATCGGGATCTTGGCTGAGAATCCGTTTACAATCAACTAAAACTGGATAATAATTTTTTAGAGCTTTATTGACTATCGCCCGTTGGTAATAAAAATTTAGTTGGGTAGAATCGCAACTAATTGCTAAATCGCAAGCGGCAAGAGCCGTTTCATAATCTTTGACTTCATAACAAATTTGCGCCATGCCAGCATGAGCGATCGCTAGTTGCGGATTCCATTCTATCGCAGTTTTGTAAGCCGATCGAGCCTGGGCATAATCTTTTTTCGCGAGGGCATTCTTACCCCGCTCGCAGTGTTTTAGAGCTAAATCTTGAGTCGTGAGCGAAGGAGCCTGTAAATCGGCTGCGGATACACTCGGTAGATCTGATTCACCATCTGAGGTACCTAGAATATCTGAGTAGTCATGTTGAGTTGTAAACTCTGGAGCAGAAGAAGGTGAATCAGATTTCGACATAGCCGGAGTGCCTCAGAAAGAAGAATTGACACAGAAAATAGAGTACCATCTCGATTTTAGCTAGTCGATCGACAAATCGGCTCAGTATTTATACGATAGTCTAGCTCTATGCTTGATACTAGCTATATTAGACCTCCTGCGAAAGTAAAAATAGAATCTTTTTCAGTACCGTTTTCATCTATAGTTCCCCCTATTCCCTATTCCCTATTCCCTGACTTTCGCAGGAAGTCTATTTAATAGTGGTTTAGTGTATTACTTATTCTCTACCGAATACAACTCCTCCTAAGTCAAGCTCAAAGCCTCGATTGTAAATATAATTTGTTGATGAAAAACGGCACTTTTGAGTTTCTGGGCGAGTAATGCTGCTTGATGTAAAATTGCAATTGCTGTCTCTGTTCGCCCCATGTGATAGAAAGCCAATCCTTCAGCATAGAAACCAGTCTCATCGCGTTGAGAAGCGCAATCCAAACCTTGAGCGTGAACTTCTTGTGCTAACTTAAAATCACTCATTGCTTTGTCTTCTTGCTTGAGATCGTGATGCAATAATCCCCGATGATATAGGGCACAAATAAAGCTAGGTTCAGCATTCACCACCTTTGTAAAGTTGAAAATTGCTTCCTGTTTAAAGCCGGATAAAGATTGCACTACGCCAAGTAAATAATTGGCAGGTACTGAATTGCGATCGATCGATAACACCTTTTCACAGTCTGCCATTGTGGTAGCATATTCACCATGTCGAAAGTAAATCCAACTCCGTTGAACATAAGCATTAATATCTAGCGGATTGATTTGGATGATCCGATGGTAATCTGCTAATGCTGCATGAAGATTGCCCACTTCAGTATGAATCATCCCCCGTTGATAGTGAGCATTTACTAGTTGCGAATTGAGGCTCAGTGCTTTGTTGCACTGAGCCAGTGCTTGAGGATAATCCCCTCGATTTATATAAATGTCCGCACGATTGGTATAAGCTTGCGCCATCTGAGGATCTAGACAGATTGCGAGATCGTAATCTGTCATCGCACCAGTAAAATCACCTAACTGCTGCCGAATTCGTCCGCGTCTTCGATATAAAATAGCTAAATTATCTTGAATATCGATCGCTTTGTTAAGATCTGCTAAAGCTTCCGATCGATTACCCAATCTTTCGGCACAAATACCCCGATAATAATACGCGTAGACATCATCACTCCGCAAGTTGAGATACTGACTAAAATTAAAGCTTGCTAGTTTATGATTGCCCATCTGAAAATGTGTCCGAGCATTCAACCATCGTGCATCAGTATTACTGGGTTGATGTTCCAAGATAAATTTGCAATCAAACAAAATCCGCTCTCGATCTCCCAGCTTTTTGTTAATTAGAGCACGACAATGATAAAACTCAATATTTTCGGGATCTCTTTGAATTGCCACATTACAGATAGCTAAAGCAGTTTGATAATCCTGTTGTCGATAGTAAATTTGTGCTAATCCCCCATTCGCAATGGCTAGAGCTGGGGAGATTTTTAGGGCTGCTTTGTAGTCATTCTCGGCTTGCTGATAGTCTTTTAGCTCAATCGACGATTTAGCTCGATCGCAATAAGCTAGTTCCAGATTAGGATTCAGGGCAATCGCTTGACTGTAATACACGATCGCGCGATCGTGTTCGCCTCTAAAAGCACAATCACTGCCCTGTTGACACAATTTTTGAACTTGGGTACTGACTTGACTCTTTGGCAAATCCAGCAGCGATGGCTGCATCGAATTGAGGTTGGAAGGGTACGACATAAAGCAGAGAGTGTCGAGATTGCTACAACAGAATTTAATTTGGCAAAAGAGAATATAGTAGTCGCCTACCTATTATTCCCCGATTTAGATATGTTATCTCTACCCATCTCTCAATTCTCTTCAAATCTCAAGGCACAAAGTAAATCATGGGTACTAAAAGGTTTGGCGAGGAAAGATGTAATGAGCGAGCCATGATGTCGAGCGGCGATCTCGTCAGCGGATAAACCACTCATCACAATCACTCGCACATGAGGATCGATCGAGTGAAATTGAGCGATCGTCCGATCTGGATTGCCACCGGGCATCATATAATCGAGTAGGATCGTGTGGATATTCTGATGGTGTTGGGTATATAACTCGATCGCTTGCTGACTATCCCTAGCCGTAATACTCTGATAGTCATAAGACTCGATCGTTGCACCGAGAATTTCCCGAATTGATGGCTCATCATCAACGATCAGAACCAATTTGCCATTACCTGAGAAGCTTGGTAAAATCGGTTCGACTCGATCGACTTCGATTTCGTCGATCGCTGGTAAATAGAATCGAAATTGTGTCCCACTGTCAACTTGACTAGAAACATCCACAAATCCTTGATGATTATTAACGATCGTTTTAACTGTCGAAAGTCCTAAACCAGTACCTTTCCCAATCGGTTTGGTAGTAAAAAATGGTTCAAAAATTCGCTCCAATAATTCCGGCTCAATCCCAATCCCTGTATCTGTCACTGTAATCGCGATATAAGCCCCGCCGTGGGCATCTGGGTGCAGTTTTGGATACTCGTCAGGTAAAATGATATTCTCCGCCCTAATCGTCAATTCTCCCCCCTCTGGCATCGCATCGCGGGCATTGACACACAAGTTGACTAGTACTTGATGAAGTTGGGTACAATCAGCGGATAATGTCCACAGATGACTATTCTCAATTTGCAGACTAATTTCGATCGATCTGGGGAAGGTTTGTCTGACAATCTGCAATACTTCGGCAAGTAAATGGCGCGGTTGCAAGATCGTATGTTCGCCATCACCACCTCTAGCAAATGTGAGAATTTGGGCGACTAATTCGCGTCCACGTTTAGAATTTTCAGAGAGGGTACCGAGTAATTTTTGGGTGCGCTCGTCTAAATTTTTTAGTCTCAACGGTAATAATTCGGTAATCGAGACGATCGGTGTCAGAATATTATTTAGATCGTGGGCGATACCACTCGCCAGTGTACCCAGATTTTCCAATCGTTGGGCGCGGAGAAATTGGCGTTCGAGCAGCTTATAGTTACTAATATTGGTATCGATCGTCAAAATCGATCGAGGTGTTCCATTAGTTGCGGTGATTAGATACCACCGACTAGACACACTAATACTTTTCCCCGTCTTAGTCAATAACTGAAGTTCTCCACTCCATTCTCCCCGATCGAGTGTACAGTCGATCGCCTCTTGATAATCGAGATCCTGAAAAAAATCACCAATCTGCTTACCAATCGCCTCTTGCGCTAGCCACCCATACATTTTTTCCGCACTGCGATTCCAATATTTTACCTGTCTATCGATCGACCACAACACGATCGCATCCGTCACCAAGTCCAGTAAAATTGAATGCTCACAACAAAGATAATGCAATTCCTCAATCTCATGGGGAATAACTCGTGTATCGTTGACAACTGCCGATGGACTGCTAATTTCCATGCTTATTTCAAGGTGTCAACACCCCGCTCTCGATCGGCTAACTTCTTTAGCATAACTCTAGATTTGCGTTCTGACCGTAAAATATTAAACAAATATTAAATAAATTGATATCTGTGAGAGTTGTATGGTAACTGCGGCGAGTGTGGGAAGTGTCGAAAGTGTGGGAAGTGTGGGATGGATTATAATTTAGTGGTTCAGATTTTCCTTTTCTCAACCCAATGGTATCGACTTCCACCAGCCACCAATACTTACCGACAGCTACAGCCGACGCATCGCCAAATCAACATATTCTGCCACTAACTGCTACAGTTAATGACCGAGACCATCTCGAAGTTGGTGGCTGTGATGTCACCGAATTGGTACAGAAATTTGGTTCGCCGTTGTATATTCTCGACGAGCAATCGGTGCGTACCGCCTGTAAACAATATCGGGATGGATGGCAGAAATATTATCCAGGTGAATCTCTGGTAATATATGCTTCTAAGGCATGGAGTTGTGTGGCTGTATGTGCGATCGCCCGTACTGAAGGATTGGGGATTGACGTGGTATCAGGTGGTGAAATTCTCACGGCGATTAAAGCTGGTGTGACTGCGGCAAATATCTACTTCCACGGGAATAATAAATCAGTCGCAGAACTAGAACTAGCGATCGCCAAAGGCTGTAGAATTATTGCTGATAACTGGTTAGAACTAGAAAATATTGCCACTATCGCGAGTTCCATCGGTAAAAATGTCCCCGTGATGATTCGCCTCACCCCAGGGATCGAATGTCATACCCACGAATATATTCGCACCGGACATTTAGACAGTAAATTTGGTTTCGATCCCAATCAACTCAATGAAGTCTTCACCTGGTTGAGCAAACAACCCGATATTACCTGTATCGGCGTACACGCCCACATTGGCTCCCAAATCTTCGAGCAACAACCTCACCAAGATTTAGCAGGCGTAATGGTGGAATGGTATAAACTCGCCCTCAGCCACGGCTTACCCATCAGTGAAATCAACGTCGGTGGTGGCTTGGGCATCAAATACACCGAAGCAGACGATCCTCAAAGCATCGATGAGTGGGTAAAAAACGTCGCCACTGCCCTCAAAATCGCCTGTGACGAGCATGGAGTCGCCTACCCTCGCGTCCTCTCCGAACCTGGGCGTTCGTTGATTGGGAGCAGTTGTGTCACCGCCTACACCATCGGTGGAAACAAAACCGTACCAGGAATTCGGACGTATATTAGCATCGACGGCGGTATGTCCGACAACCCTCGCCCGATCACCTACCAATCCACATATCGAGCAATGATTGCCAACAAAATGTCCGCACCGATGAGCGAAACTGTGACGATCGCTGGAAAACACTGCGAATCTGGTGATATTCTAATTAAAGATGCTCAAATTGCCGCCTCCGTGCCTGGAGACATTTTAGTTGTCCCTGCTACTGGTGCCTACAACTATAGTATGTCCTCCAACTATAATCGGATCACCCGTCCCGCCGCAATCTTAGTCAACAACGGCGAAGCAAATATTATCATTGAGCGAGAAAGCTATGATGACTTATTACGGTTCGACAAATTGCCCGAACGTTTAAAATAAGTCATCGCGTGTGTTGCTGAATTTACGATATCCTCTCTAGTGTGACAGATCCCCGACTTCTTTGAGAAGTCGGGGATTTTGCTTAACTATATTAGCCGACAAGACAGCACTGCCCCTACAAGCTAACTTTACCGTAAGGAACTCAAATAGGATTGCTATAGATTTGATTTAATTATCATAGTGATAATTTTTACTAAATAATATTTGCTGACTATCGTATCGATCAATACTGTTTTATATTTCCGTATTTTACGACGCTGAAATTGAATATTTGTCAAGCTTTTATTTTGAATTGGTAACAAAAATAACAGTTTTATCAGCATCCAAAAACGACAATAGGGGAAAGCAATTGGCAGTAATCACTTTTACTGACCTAAATACGAGGAGCGATCTGTAGAGATATGAGTCAATTTTCCAGAAGAAAGTTCATGTTTGCGTCTGGTGTTACCGCCGCAGCTAGCATTTTAACGAATGCTTGCAGTAAAAAGCCTGAAGGCGAAGCTAAAAGTTCTACAGCGGAAACAACGCCAGCAACTACTATCGCAGCAGGTGATGCGCCAGAGGTCACGGTAGCTAAATTAGGATTTATTCCGCTGACTGATTCGGCACCATTAATCATCGCCAAAGAGAAGGGTTTATTTGCAAAATATGGGATGAAAGATGTCGAAGTTCTCAAGCAGACTTCTTGGCCAGTTGTTCGTGATAACTTAGAAACTGGCTCGGCTGGTGGTGGGATCGATGGGGCGCATATCCTGTCACCGATGCCCTATTTTATGACGATGGGAATGACCAAAACTAAGCAGCCTGTACCGATGTACATTTTGGCGCGGTTGAATACTAATGGGCAAGCAATTTCAGTTGCTAATACTTATAAAGATGCCAAAATTCAACTCAAAGGGGCGGGATTTAAAGAGGCTTTAGCTAAGGCAAAGACTGGTGGTAAAACGGATCTAAAAATAGCTATTACTTTTCCTGGCGGTACTCACGATCTATGGATGCGTTACTGGCTAGCAGCGAATGGTGTCGATCCGAATAAGGATGTTTCTGTTGTGCCAGTACCACCGCCACAGATGGTATCGAATATGAAAACAGCCAGTATGGAAGCCTTTTGTGTGGGCGAACCTTGGAATGCTAGGTTAGTAAATCAAAAGCTGGGTTATACAGCATTGGTAACTGGGGAGCTGTGGAAAGATCATCCAGAAAAAGCTCTCTCAATGCGTGCTGATTGGGTGGATAAAAATCCTAAAGCTGCGAAAGCAATTTTGATGGCAGTAATGGAGGCGCAACAGTGGTGTGATAAGCCGGAAAATAAGGAGGAAATGTGTAAAATCATGTCAATGCCTAAATGGTTTGATGTTCCGGTTGCGGATATCTTGGGTAGGCTTCAGGGCAAGATTGATTATGGCGATGGTAGAACGGAAGCTAATTATCCCAACTCGATGAAATTCTGGGCGGATAATACTTCTTATCCTTATCAAAGTCATGACATGTGGTTCTTGACTGAAAACATGCGGTGGGGTAATATTACGACTGATTTTGTGAAGGCGAAGGAGTTGGTTAAGAAGGTGAATCGGGAGGATTTATGGAAGGCGGCGGCGAGGGCTTTGAAGGTTGATGCCGCTCAGATTCCAGCGAGTAGTTCACGTGGGGTGGAAACCTTCTTTGATGGGGTGAAATTCGATGCTGATAAACCGGAAGAATATCTCAAGGCTCTAAAGATTAAGAAAGCCTAAATTAATGGGAGCGGTGATATGTGAGTATCGCTGGCTTGGGTAATTAAGGCTTCGATCATAAAAATACTGGTTTAATTTTAGCATTCGTTCGAGCATGGTCATTGGAGGTGATGCGGAGATCTACCCACCCCGCCCTACGGGCACCCCTCCTTGGAGGGGATTTCCCAGCCCGCTCTCTACACATTTATTCCTTAATTTAAGATCGTGGATTTTAGTTCAGCTATACCGACCTTTGTAATTACCCTCAGAGAGGGGGTAGAAGCCGCCCTCGTGGTCGGTATTGTACTTGCTTGCTTGAAAAAAGCGAGACAGAGCCACTTGAGTATCTGGGTCTATGCAGCCGTCGCAGCAGGGATTGCGGCAAGTGGGATCGTTGGCGTATTGCTATCACAAGCGGCTCAATCACTATCACAGTCCCAAAACCCCTATGCGGCGACACTAGAGCTATTTCTCGAAGCGATCTTTGGGCTGGTGGCGATCGTCATGCTCAGTTGGATGTTAATCTGGATGACCAAGCAAGCCAGATTCATGAAAGGGCAAGTAGAAGGCGCTGTCGAGCAAGCGATGGCGACAAATGCTGGCTGGGGCGTGTTTATGCTAGTATTCACCGCGATCTTGAGAGAAGGATTTGAAACTGTGTTATTTATCGTTGCCAAGTTTCAACAAGGGTTGATTCCTTCGCTCGGTTCGGTAGCTGGTTTGTCGGTGGCGGCGGGAATTGGTGCGTTGTTGTTTAAGTGGGGGATCAAAATTAATATCCGCCGCTTTTTCCAGATTATGGGAATATTTTTATTGCTGATTGTATCGGGTTTGGTGGTATCGTCATTGGGACACTTTGATACCGCGATCGCTACTATCGCGCAGAGCGATCGACAGTCAGCCGGAATGTGCTTTTTCTATGAAAAATTCACCAAGGTGCATTCTTGTAATCTGGGCGGATTAGTCTGGAATGCCAGTAAGGTATTGCCAGAAGACAAGTTTCCTGGGCTACTATTAAGTGCCTTGTTTGGCTATACCGATAAGCTCTATTT
>JANYDE010000039.1 GCA_025359915.1 Chamaesiphon sp. 336R_metabinner_41
TTCACTCAAACATAGGCTGCGCTTGCGTTTTCGCACTTGCAAATCATGACTAAGCAATTGACTTTGCCACCGCTGTTCAAAAACTTGACAGAAATCATCGACGGAGCAAAATAGTTCTTCTACACTATGCATAAGGCAATCAAGGTTAGTTGGTTAGTTGGTACTTCCAGACTACCTGTTTTGCCCCTTTTTTGCTTTTTCCTTATCCCGAACTCACGTTAACTAATACAGCCACTCGATCGTCATCGATAATTGCTTGTTGAACTTGATCGCTAAAGCTTTGAATTTCGGCTGAGAATGATCGAATCGGATACTCGCTATGGATTTTACCGACGCGGCTTTTATAGCCGCTTAGAATCACAGCTAGGTCATAGGTAGCCTTACTAATTAATGGGGCTAAATCTTTGGCACAAATTGTATATTGACGCTTACCTTTTTCAAAGGTCTCAACCTGTACCCAGATATCATATTCTTGCCAGTAGGCAGACACATAACCCAATACTTCCAGTCGATCTCAACTGGTGAATCGATCGACTGGATAATAAAAATATCGCTCCCAATAATACTGGGTAATCAGATCCGGTTTGCCCAAAATCTTGAGAATATTTTTGACAGTGATTTCTTCCAATCGATTGAGCACATACTCGATCGGAATACTATCCCGACTAACTAATTGGACAATCGGAGTTTGGGCAACTAAGACATCTTTATGTCTACGATCGGGTGAAGCTGGATCCGGAGTAATATAATTCCAGAGTTCATTAAATTCATATTGAATGCTGTCCGAAAATACATTTAGAATATTTGCCCACCAGGAATATTGTTTGCGACTGAGTGCATCAGCAACATCACTAAAAAAATCAGCACTCCGTTTCGCTAAGTTCCACGTATCATTAACAACAATATTCGCGAAAAAACTTACATCTAAATCCCGATTGAGTGGTCGCCATCCGGCGGCTAATAGTCCTTTACTTTGAGAATTATTATTTTGGTTAAAATCTCCGTATCCCATATTAATTGTTTATCTGTGAATTTTGCTTCTAGAGCGTTATGTACGCTTTAAGCGATCATCATGCTGTTAGTAGTTTTAGATACTGTGGCGGTACATTATCCACCAACCACACATCGTTGTCTGTACAGTAGAAGTCATGACCATTGCTTTCCATAAGGACTGCATTCACGCCGATGACGATACTTTTCCCGCGTCTACCACCTGCCTCATGAGCCACACTCAGATTTGTGGTGAGATGAACGTGATGACGAGACATTTTTTGCAATCCTGTCTGTAAAATTGCGGTTACGGCTTTGACATGAGTGCCATGATAAAGAATCGCCGGAGGAGTCCGCACGGGAAGCTGCAAGTCTACCTCGGTAGAATGTCCCTGATTGGCGCGAATTAAATCGCCGGAATCATCAAATGAAAAACGTTGTTTGTCATTGCTTTCTACTACCTGCTTTAGCTCGGATAGACTAATATCAAATCCATTTTTTGATGTTGCTGCCAATAGTTCCTGGACAGCAACCCATCCACCTGGCAAGAGTTCCAATCCAATCCGTTCCGGCTGATGGCGCAAGTGTTTAGATAGATATTTACTGATTTTAACGCAGCGTCGAGAATTTAGCAGATCGTTTGTCATAGGAGAATTGGGAGTTTAGGTTGGTCGGTAATCTAGCTAACCGATCTCCAGCATACTCATAATTCGATCGAGGATAATATCTATATACTTAAATTCGCTCGCCCTAAATATATGTTACCTCTTCTCCAAGGTCAGGGATTACCACCATTTCCAGATATTACCGCCGCACAAGTCGTTCCGGCGATTACCGAACTGCTGACTGAAGCGAACGCAGCATTAACCCAGCTTGAAGCTAATATTATCCCCACCTGGGCGGGATTGGTCGAACCACTCGATCGAATCATCGAAAAAATCTCCTGGAGTTGGAGTATCGTCGGACATCTGATGGGTGTCCAAAATAGTCCCGAACTTCGCGCCGCACATGAAGAAATGCAGCCCCAGACGGTGGAGTTTTGGATGCGATTGGGACAAAGTACCGCGCTCTATCAGGGTTATAAAGCGATTCAAGCTAGCCCCGAATTTGCCAGCTTCGACGTTGCTCAAAAACGAATTATCATCGCTGCAATCCGTGATATGGAGCTATCTGGAGTCTGTTTAACCGGAGAACAAAAGCAGCGATTTAATGAGATTCAGTTAGCACTCGCCGAAATCGCTAATAAGTTCTCGAATAACGTCCTCGATGCGACTAAAGCCTATAGTCTCACCCTGACTAAACCAGACGAAATTACCGGACTACCAGCCAGTTTACTCGGACAAGCCGCCCAATCCGCCAGAGCAGCCGGACATCAAGCAGCTACGCCTACAGATGGCCCATGGGTACTGACCTTAGATGCTCCCAGCTTTGGGCCATTTATGCAACACAGTCAAAGACGAGACTTGCGCGAGCAAATCTACAAAGCCTATGTCAGCCGCGCCGCATCTGGGGAATATGATAACTTAGGGAATATCGATCGGATCCTCGAATTACGCCGCGAGATGTCCAATATCCTCGGCTTTGCCAACTTTGCCGAACTCAGCCTCGCCAGTAAAATGGCACCCAACGTCGCCGCCGTCGAAAGTCTACTCGAATCCCTCCGCAGTGCTAGCTTTGAAGCCGCCAAACAGGATCTCGAAAATCTCCGCGCCTTCGCCATCTCCAAATCCGCAGCCGAAGCCAACGATCTCAAACACTGGGATCTAGCTTACTGGTCGGAACGCCTGCGGGAAGATAAGTTTGATTTCAACGCCGAAGAATTGCGCCCCTATTTCCCCCTCGAACAAGTCCTTTCCGGCTTATTTAACCTCGCGCACAAACTCTTTGGCATCACCATCACCGCCGCCGATGGACAAGCACCCATCTGGAATCCCGACGTGCGCTACTTCCAAGTCGCCAACGAGCAACAGCAACCCATCGCCTACTTCTACCTCGACGCATATAGTCGCCCCGCCGAAAAACGCGGTGGTGCATGGATGGCAGATTGCGTCAGCCGTGCCAAAATGACCGATGAAGCTGGCTCTACCGTCCGTTTGCCTATTGCATACCTAACTTGCAATCAAACGCCCCCAGTGGACGGTAAACCCAGTCTGATGACCTTCGGCGAAGTCGAAACCCTGTTCCACGAATTCGGACATGGCTTACAGCACATGCTCACCACCGTCGATTTTGTCGGTGCGTCGGGAATTAGTAACGTCGAATGGGATGCCGTCGAACTACCCAGCCAATTTATGGAAAACTGGTGTTACCATCGCCCCACCCTCCTCAGTTTGGGCAAACACTATGAAACTGGCGAATCTCTACCCGAACACTATTTCCAAAAAATCCTCGCCGCGCGGACATTTATGAGCGGTAGTGGAATGCTCCGCCAAATCCACTTTAGCTGGCTAGATCTCGAACTCCACGGACGTTATATCCCTGGCGGCGCAGAAACCGTCCCCGATGTCCGCAATCGCCTCGCCAAAATTAGTATGGTAATTCCGCCATTACCCGAAGACAATTTCCTCTGCTCCTTCGGACATATTTTCGCTGGCGGTTATGCGGCTGGTTACTATAGCTACAAATGGGCGGAAGTCTTGAGTGCAGATGCTTTCGCGGCGTTTGAAGATGCGGGATTGGATGATGCAGACGCGATCGGCACCACCGGACGACGATTCCGCGATACAGTACTATCGCTGGGCGGTAGTCAGCACCCGATGGAGGTATTTACCGCTTTCCGTGGACGCGAGCCAGATCCAGCGGCGTTGTTGCGTCACAATGGTTTAGTTGCGGCGAAGTAGTCAGCGGATTAGAGGTAGGGGCAATGTCTTGTTTAGCGAACCGCTTCATGAATTGCCCTTACCTAATCCATCTATCATGATGCTCTAATTGTGAGATCTATAAATTTCTTGAATAACCGATCCGAAGCAACGATCGACTAAAATACAATTTAAGTCTAGACAAGATGATGTTGTGAGGAAAACGCCAGTCGATTTGTATCGCATGGGAAATGCGATCTCTTCCCGAATGGAGAATATCCGAGTTAAGGATATCGATATCTATGAGAGTGACGGGAAAATGTGGGTAGCCGCAAACTCAGGTGGTATTTCAACATTTTCAATCAGAGGAAGTGGCAAAAACTGTACGAACAGCTTTGACTATACCTGTTGCTCAGGTTTTTTGAGGAATCGAAATTTCTTGATCGGCACCACCGGACTAAAATCTCAAGTGGGGCATAATTTTTGGAGTGTGGAGAAATATTGATGTTGCTCGTTCGCGTAGCGTACCATGGATAATCGAATTAGCGACGATATTGACTTGCGATTGCTTCAGCTTGCTGATGCGGCGGAGCTATTTGCACTGACTGATGCCAATCGGATTTATTTGCGCCGATGGCTGCCGTGGCTGGATATTATTAATCAGGTTGACGACACCCGAAATTTTATTGCCAGAACAATGAAGCAGTTTGCCGATAATGAAGGTTTGGTAGCGGCTATTTGTGATAGTGGCAGGATTGTGGGCTTAGTTGGCTTTAACCGGATTGAGCAGCAAGATCGGATTGGGTATATTGGCTATTGGTTAGCTGAATCTGCTTGTGGCAAGGGAATCATGACCAAAGCTTGTCTCAGTTTGATCGATTATGGCTTTGCTACGCTGAAACTCAATCGAGTTGTAATTACTTGCGCCACCGAAAATCACCGCAGTCGGGCAATTCCGCTCCGGCTTTGTTTTACCCATGAAGGTGTTGTTCGCGATGCTGAATGGCTCTACAAGCAATTTGGCGACCATGATATCTATGCTCTGTCTGTTGAAGACTGGAATAAATCATGAGTGAGTATTTTGTAGGTTGGGTTAAGCATTGCGAAACAAAGGCGAACACACCAACATCCTAGAAATGTTGGGTTTCATTCTTCAACCCAACCTACCATAAAAGATGTGGATCGATAACTGTCGATCGATAGAAACCTGAATATTGAGATTAAGATCCACATTGATTCAATCGCGTAACCATCCAAATAACTCGCCTAATCCGAGCTGAAAATCCTTGGCAAATTTAGGTACAGGTAAGATGTCAATCTCTTCATCAAATACTTGAGTCGATCGATCTACAGCACTGTGTTTTCCCTGCGGCATTGGCTTTTGAATAATTTGACCATCAATGAACTCATTTGCTGGCTTGGTTTCTGGTATCAGTAAAAATTCCGCCAAGGTCATGACTTTAACAGGAGATTGAACCATATTTGTTCACCTAGATTCCAATTTAATTCTATTATACATAAACAATCCCACAGCAAATCGGTTTCATTCTTCAACCCAACCTCCCATAAAAGATTTGGATCGAACACTTCTCGATCAAGTGTCTTAGAATAGAGACTATGATTAAATATGAAATGACGATTGTTTGATCTGAGGAAGATGACTGTTGTTTAGTAGGTTTCCCAGATTTACCTGGTCAAAAATGGCGAACTCATGGTGATACTTATGAGACGGCAGTGAATCATGGTGTTGAAGCTTTGGAATCTCTAATGATTGCTGATGAAGCTAGTGGTGAGTCTCTACCAGAGCCAAAAACTATAATAATCTCTACGAAGTTCCCGAAATTCTCCGACACTTTGGCAATTTAGCCACAATTCCTTTGATCGATAATTAACTCCAAACACGCCCATGTCCATTACTTCATCACCAGTAACTACTAAACCGCTCTGGGGCAATGCTTTTGCTCATCCCGCTCCCGAATTTCCGCACACACAATTACCGATCCTTGCAGGTGTGATACCATCTGGCTTGTGCGGCACCCTCTACCGAAATGGTCCAGGAAGGCTTGAAAGGGCTGGCAAGCGGGTGGGGCATTGGTTTGATGGAGATGGGGCAATTTTAGCGGTAACGTTTGCTGATGGGGCTGCTAGTGGGTTCTACAAGTATGTTCAAACCGAGGGATATCAGGCAGAGAGTAAAGTCGATCGATGGTTATATGGTAATTATGGAATGTTACCATCTGGCAATATTTGGGAGCGGCGGGGTAAGTCAGTGAAAAATGCGGCGAATACTTCGGTGTTGGCTTTGCCCGATCGATTATTGGCATTGTGGGAAGGTGGTGTTCCTCATGCGTTAGACTTCGATAGTTTGGAGACAATTGGTACAGATAACTTAGGTTTCAATTCGACACCATTAATTTATTCGGCACATCCGAAAGTCGATCCAATTTCGGGACATATCTATAATTTTGGGATCTCGATCGGTCTAAAATCAAAACTACATCTCTATGAGAGTGATCGCAGTGGTAAAATTATTCAGCATAGTCAAACTAAGCTGCCTAGACTGACAACTTTTCATGACTTTTTGATGGTTGGTAAGTATTTAATTTTCTGTATTCCGCCAATCGAGATTCAAGCATTTTCAGTTGTATTTGGTTTGGCTAGTTATGGCGAATCAATTCGGTGGCAGCCGGAATTTGGTACTCAGATATTGGTGTTCGATCGAAACAATCTTAGTCTCGTGAGTAGCTGCACTGTCGAGCCATGGTTTCAATGGCATTTCGGCAATGGTTATGTCGATGTTGATGGTAATATTGTCTGCGATTTAGTCAGGTATCCAGATTTTGACACCAATCAATTTTTGGGAGAAGTTGCTACTGGTAAAACTCAAACAGAAGCCATCGGGACACTCTGGCAACTAGTAATCGATCCCATTGCTGGTAAACTAGTTAGTAACGAGAAATTAGTCGATCGTAGCTGTGAATTTCCAATCGTCGCACAGTCTCAAGTCGGACAAGAATGGCAATATACTTATTTAGCAGTTCACAAATTAGGCACTGTTTTACACCAAGAATTAGTCGGTACAATTGGCAGATTCGATCGACATCATCACACTTTAACTACTGCTGAGATTGATCGACATTTATATCCTACTGAACCGATTCATGTCATCGATAAATTCGATCGAACCAAGGGGTGGATTTTGACAGTAATTTATGATGGAGAAAATCATCAAAGTGAAGTCTGGATTTACGATTGCAACAGGTTAGATGAAGAGCCAGTCTGTCGATTGGGCTTACCCAGTGTGGTACCGATGGGTTTTCATGGCACGTGGAAAAATAATTGAGAATTGCACCCAAAAAATCGAGGTAGGGGAAATTCATGAATTTTCCCTACCTCGATACGATCGATGATGACAAGAGTGGTACTGTAAAAATTGGTGATAACGATCCTCCACGCGATCGTCTAGATCTCGATTTAGTGCTGAATGTAGACAATCTGGATGATGTCAATCCTCGGATTGGCACTGGATTACAAGGTTCCTCAGAAGGCGAAGTTATCGATTTACGCGGTTTTGATGGATAAACCTTGAACGTAAATACTATGACCCAATGGTAACATGATGATAGCTGAGTAGCAGATCTAGGAGCGAAATCAATGAAGTTGCGATCTCTGACTATTGCCATCGTCGTGGGAATTTTTGCCTTACTAATAGTCGGGACAAATGCCTATGGATGGGTATCAGTACATCGATCGATGCTACTGTTAAACCGAGATCGTCCAGCACCGCCAGCAACAGCCGTATTTGTGCCCAAAAAATCGCCAGTAGCAATCTCACTCTTGGCTAATATCGACGAGTTAGCAAATCTCAGCCGTCTGGTGACACCTGCCTCCCAACACCAGCAAGCTTCTCAAGCAATTAACAAATGGAAACAGCAGCTTGGCGATCGATTACACTTAGATTATCAGCGCGAGATCGCTCCGTGGTTGGGTGAAGAAATTACGGTTGCGATTACCGATTTAGACTACGATGATCTGCCGCAAAATGGCTCTCAAACTGGATATCTAGCTGTATTGAGTAGCCGCAATCCTCAGGTGAGCAGTCAAAAAATTCAAGACTGGTGGGATAAACAAGTCGAGTCAAATAGATTGACGTTTGAATCTTATCAAGGTGTTAAAATTGCCTACAATCGTCGTGACAAACTTGCTAGTGCGATTGTCGTCGATAAATATATCATCTTTGCCAATCACCCCAAAGTCCTACGGGAAGCAATTAATAATCTCCAAACGCCTAATCTCAATATTCTATCCAATCCAGACTACCAACAGGTATTAGCCGCCAACAACCATCATAAAGTTGGGGTTGGCTACGCTCGATTCCCAGAATTGAAACACTGGCTGGGGAAAGAAGCTGGCGACAAATATCCAGTAGCTGGAATAAATGTGGGAGTTGATCGACAAGGCTTGATCGCCGACATCTCATTGTACCCGATCGCGTTCGACAAAAATTCGATTGATCCAGAATTGATCCCAACTCAACCCAAACTAGTTAATACACTCAAATATCTCCCCCGTCAGAGTAAAATTGCGATCGCTGGAACAGATTTAGCAAATTGGCAACAGCAATTAATTACCCTTCTGCCCGAACTCAAACCGCAAATCCCATTCCTAGACAATAATCTAGCCAGAATAGATCAGCAAATTGGGATCGACTTGGCGCAAGATATATTCAGTTGGACAACAGGCGAATATGCTCTCGCCGTCATCCCTAATCCTAATCAAAACATCACTGATTGGGCGTTTATTGCCGAACGTACCCAGCCTGATCGAGTAGATGCTTCGATCGCTCATTTTGACGAATTAGCAGGTCTTGCCGGCTATAATGTCGGGCTGTTACCCTGGCAAGATAAACAGGTGATCGGTTGGACAAAACTCGCCACGGACACCACCGCAAACACCGCTCGATTGATCGCGCAAGTCTCTGGCGTACACACCACCATCGCCAAATATACGATCTTGGCAAGTTCCCTCGAAGCGATCGATATGACATTCAAAGCGATAGACAAACAGTCAATCTTAGAGAGCGATCGATACCGTGCCGGAGCTAATCTATTAACAGCAACTGAATCTGGTTATCTCTATGGCAACTGGCGGACAATCAGTCGCCTACTCCCAAAACAATTCCGCGAACAGCCTGTCGTCAAATTGGTAAGTGACGGAATCTTGTCGGGACTACCGAATATTAGTATTAGTAGCTCCACTGAAGCCGGAGTGCAGCTCGTTACCCTCTTATTTCAAGTTGACTAAACCACTAACAAGCAAGTATATACAAAACAGCCAAATATGCTGTACAATAGAGTGTTTGGCACTCTTGTAATGCGTTTGACTAGCGGTCGCGTAGCTTCACAAGAGCGGCTCAGGTTTGATGTAATATAGAGAAAGTTATACACATGGCAAAGAAAAGCATGATCGAGCGGCAAAAAAAGCGCGAGAAAATCGTCGCAAAATTTGCTGACAAGCGGGCAGCTCTACTCGAAGAGTTTAAAACAGCAGCTACACCCCAAATCAGATTTGCAGTCCACCGCAAAATCCAACAATTACCTCGCGACAGCGCAGCTACTCGGTTACACAACCGTTGCTGGGTAACTGGTCGTCCTCGTGGCTACTACCGTGATTTTGGTCTATCTCGTAACGTTCTGCGTGAATGGGCGCACCAAGGATTACTCCCTGGCGTAGTCAAATCTAGCTGGTAGATTTTTCAAGGGTAAAGGGTAAAGGGTAAAGGGTAAAGGGTAAAGGTTTCTAAGTTACTCCCCTAATCCCCGTACCCTAATCCCCGTACCCTAATCCCTAGTTCCCACAACAGCGATTATCAATTCCGAGACTATCTAAAATCAGGTCGCTGACGGCATTAGCGACGGCGAATTCGCCAAAAAAGCTTTCCTTAAAATTAAATGCTTGCATCTCTGTCACAATTGCGATGACCAGAGAGCCTAAATCGTTTTCGCCTTCCATGCGTTGGCGGGTGTAGATTTGAGCTGCACGCTGGGCAATTGTGGCATTGATGGACTCTGGAATGAATTCTCGATCGAGCCACATTTTTAGAGCTGACTGGAGCCAAGCACCTTCCTCGATCGCGTCGGTTGCTGGCTGTAAAGTAATCGATGAGATCGGTTTTGTCATTGGCAACTACCAATTGCAATCTATTCGAGCACAATTATTGCACTCAATTGGAGTCGATCGCAAGCTCCAGTAACTAAAATTAATTATTAACGCCGACGGGACTCTTCGCTAAATCTAAACCGACAACAGCACTACTCAGTGCCTGCCGCTGTAGAACCTGTGGTATTTCTACCTGCCAATTGGCGGTTGCTAGTTCTTCAGCATTGTCCCAAGTACTGGCAAATGCTGGGAGAGCCAATTGACATGCCGTCCAATCGCTCTGAACGGATACACCAAGTTGCTGACAAGCACCTCCACGCAGTCCTTCTGGGCGGTAAAACCGACAGTAGCGACATGCAGAAGCAAGACAATTTTGGTTAGTCATCAACATTACCTTTGGGAGAGCACCAAATTCAATTCTCTCTTGTTTACTATTATGGCTGCTCCCAATTTCGATGAAAGTGACAGGGATCGTCGTTCCCATCTAGCTTATAGCGATCCCCAAGCCCATTAGGATTTTATATTCTCTTTAGATTCAGTTTATAGAAAGACACATTTATTGGGGTGTTCAGTACATACACGGAGATAATTTATTAACAGTCAATGCTACTCGCAATCGATTCTAAACTACTAGGGATCGCTGCAAAAGCAGAATCAATCGATCTTGCTAGTTCAATATTCTACCGACTGAAAGAACTAAATTGTGTTGCTGAAATTTGTAATTTAGCGGCACAGTAGTTAATTTAGATACAGGAGTCATCCGCATTAGCCGATTGTCGATTTTCTACCGATGATTTCTAGATCGATTGCACAAAAACGACAAATACCCCATCGAAGTATTTCACCCTCGCGGGCACGAGAATCGCAATGGGAACAAATAACGACAGGTCCTGAGTCAATACTGATAGATGAACTATCCGGAAGAGTGGCAGTAATTGTGCGACTGCCGTAGCCGACAGCAACAAATCGCAGATCCTTGATTGGCGTAATCAGTTGGGCATTTAATTGCCGACAGAGAGCTTGCCGTCCAAAAGTGAGTTGATGCGCTAGGCTAGAACTATTGGTGGCAATAGTCAGGATATCTCTGGAAATCGATCGAGGTTGGCTATGTTTGGCGATATTTGGTGATATAATAGCCGCCCATGCCGCGACGATTAAACCCCAATCTCTCACGCCTTCCCATCCTGGCTGGTTCTGAATATCGACTGTAATTCTAGAAATCGGTGTTAACGACATGATTGGTGACTGCACTGAGGAACTTTAGTGAAATGTCTAATCTTTCGTGAATTGGCTAAAATTTGGAGCCGTTGCTGACTTAAGATCCGATTTTCTCCCATCTGCCAAAACTGTTTCAGTTTACCCAAAAGACTTGTTGTCTGCGACAGCAATCGCGGGTAATCTAAGAGCAGAGATGAAAATTTTAAATTAAAGTATCTATTTTTATATAGTGAGTTATGAACCATCACCAATCTGACAATAGCGCGAATGTACCCCCATCAGGTCAAGCTGTGGTAGATCGTGAACCCTATCATCTAAATCCTTCCCTTGGGCAAGCTCTCGGCTGCTTGGATATCAAATTGGAAGATGAACTGACTAGATTTAGAGCAAAACAGAAAGATCCAGTCCCAGAGCCACAATTGCAACCAGTAGCAACAGCGACTTGGGAGCAAGGAGCGGAAGATATGTATACTGAGTCGGCAATTTTCACTGCCGAAATTATCGAACCAGCGATGTCTCGCACTAGCGGAGCCGACGACGATGATCTCCCTCAACCCAGTGGCTTCATTATCATCGATGGACTCACCACTTCATCTACAACTAGTCGCGATGTTGCTACAACCGTCAACTATGCACCGATGACTGTCTATCGGGAAGATCCGCTACAAAGACAGGATAGTCTAGATGTAAACTTCTCCACTGGCGGCAAAATTGCGCCGTTTCATGGCGAGTATCTATCATCATCGCAAGAACTACTAAGACAGATTCAATCCGGTTATCCAACTTCAACAGAGACATTTACTCGGACTCAGACAGCCACACCGGCACCTAAAACCAATCACTTCACCCCGCTCAAAATCGGCTCGATGGCAGCAGCTTGTGTTTTAGCTGGCGGCGTAGTTTATACGTCTCTCAATCCCAATATTTTATCGACACTAACCGCAACTAAAGTTGTGACTCCAACCACGACGAGCAATTCGATTCAGACTCCCAACTTAGCAGCCAATGAATTTACCGAACTCAATTTGAGTACGCTAAATAATATTAAATTGCCGACAGCCGTTGCAACAGCTCCAGCACCAGCGACTAATGTCAGTATTGCAACATCGCCGATGACTGCGACAACAAGTAATGCACCATTACCAGTGCCGTTTAGCGTTCAGAAATCCCCCATTAGTCCTCCAGCGACAATTACCTCTCAGCCTAGATTAGCTGATAGCCTAATCAAATCTCTACTTCCGGCTAATTTTCAAGTCCATGCCAAACCATCTGGATATCGAGCTATTCCATCAGGAGTAAAACCTTAGAGGGGAGAGACTTCTGTCCCAGTGTTAAATTAGACATCTAGAGTGGTTTAGTGGTTTAGCGAAACTTCGTGATAGCCACTAATTTAGGAATTGGTGGTGTCCGATCGGCAGTTCCAGAAGTTATCATAATTACTAGGCTAGGTATTGAAAATATCGATTCAAAACTCTAGCACTAGGAGTGAGATTTATATTAGCTGCTAGTGCGGAAAATTATAAAGAGGATAGTAATATGGGATTATTCGATCGGGTGAGCAGATTGCTGCGGGCGAATGTCAATGATATGGTAAGTAAAGCCGAAGATCCAGAAAAAATTCTGGAACAGGCTGTGATGGATATGCAAGAAGACTTGGTGCAACTTCGCCAAGCTGTTGCTAGTAGCATCGCCAACCAAAAACGCAGCGAGCAGCAATACAATAAAGCGATGGGTGATGCCAATAGCTGGCAGAGCAAAGCGCAATTAGCATTGCAAAAAGGAGACGAAGATCTCGCCCGTGAAGCCCTCATGCGGAAGAAAAACTATAGTGAAACTGCGGCAAGTCTCAAAGCCCAGTTAGACGGGCAAGCAGGCATGGTAGACACGATGAAAAAGAGCCTGATGCAACTCGAAGGCAAGATTTCTGAGGCGAAAACCAAGAAAGACATGCTCAAATCGCGTTCTCAAGCTGCCAAAGCTCAAGAGCAACTCCAGGGTGCAGTCGGGAAAATCGGCACCAACAGCGCGATGGCAGCATTCGAGCGGATGGAAGAAAAAGTCCTGGTGCAAGAAGCCAGATCTCAAGCTGCGGCAGAATTGACTGGAGCAGACTTGGAGAGCAAGTTTGCAGCTCTATCTGCGGGTAGTGATGTCGATGATGAATTGGAAGCGATGAAACAGCAAATGCTCGGTGGTAGTAGTAAACCAGCAGCCGCTTTACCTCAAGGTACTGGCTCATCAACTGTGACAACACCTAAGGATACTGTCAAAGCACCGATGAGTACTGAGGATGCCGAATTGGAAGCCTTACGCAAACAAATTGATGGCTTGTAAGTAAGTTGTAAGTTCTAAAAATTCAAAATAGGTAATTTACATGAGTTCGACGAATCAAAGCCTCGTCGAACTCATGTGAACTGATTTTTAACGCTCATCGAAGGTAGCAGTGCGCGTGAGTTTTTGCTAATCAGTCCCGTTGGTAGCAGTACCATCGATCGAGTAATCCACATAGCTAACATAACGGTAGCGATCTTAGATCGATATTGCTTGAATGTTACCACGGAAGATCGATTTCAGCTCTCGAAAATCTAACAACCATTTCCAGCTTGAGCATTCTCACATCTGGCACCAATACATAAAGAGGAAAAGCAGAGATCTAAGGGTACCCAAGTCCCCCAGTCCCCATCCCCAATTGAGCAACACAAAAATATCCTTGTTTTGGCGTAGACTTTGCGCAGGACGATCGATTAGTATGGTTGGCTGGGTATGTTAGATGATAACTATACTTGTGGAGTCGGCTAAATGACCGATTGACTATCTCTAGTTAAAGTCGCAAGATAAAATTTCAAGATAAATTGAAACTTATCTAGCCAGAATCATTCGTTATTCTTAGATGAATAATTAGTAAGCCTGTCGCGACATAAATAGCTACGCTCTTTGTTCGCAGTCTAAAAATTCTTGCCCTTTTCGCGAGGATTTTAACTGTGACAGTTTTGTTCTGCTTTCATTATCCCCGCTTGAATTTTTGAATTGGTGGCAAATGCGCACTCTTGTTTCGGAATTGAGATATCCTACTCTCCAACATCCCCATCGCCATGTCTGGGATTTTTGGTATTACTTTGCGTCAGATACAGGGATTTTCCATCTATTTTACCTCAATGCCGATCGAGCATTAGTTGCAGAGGAAAAACATCATTTTAGTTCCCAGGTAGGATATGCAACTACCACGGATTTTATCACGATCGATTGGATTAGCGACAAAGTATTGGGTGCAGATCCGCATGGGTGGGATGATACGTCAATTTGGAGTGGTGATATTGTCAAGATTCAGGGTGGATTTTTGATGTTTTATACATCCAGAAATCAAGCTACTGATGATGGGATGACGCAGAATATCGGTGTAGCATTTACGCATCATATTCAGAGTTTTGACCGCTGGTTTCGGATCCCAAATATTCGGATTCAACCTCAAGCTCCTTACGAGCTACATCACGTTCCTGAAGATTTGACAATTCATGCTTGGCGCGATCCATTTTTATTCCGCCACGAAGAACAAATCTATATGTTGTTGTCAGCAAAAGATGCGACTCAACCATTGGGCAAAAAAGGTGCAATTGCTTTACTCAAAGCTAAAAATAATAGCTTTGAAGAATGGGAATGTCTCCCGCCGATTTGTCATCCTGGCTTTTATGCGGAAATGGAAGTGCCCCAATTATATCGATCTGGTACGACTGATTATGCCCTGGTATATAGCTCGTGGGCGAAGTATGACTTTGCACCCACTACGCAACAAAGTGGTGGCTTGCAGGGCATTTTGTCCCCATCTCTATTCGATTTTTCAGTAGGGAATCCGCAGGTATTTTTACCGGAAACTGCCGAACTCTACGCTTGTCGGATTATTCCCGAACTGAATGGGGAAATTGTGGGTTTTGACATCACTACTGGTGGGATTCGGCGCAGTGGGGTGCAGACTGGGTTGCAACATGTCGATCGAGATTTTAGCAGCTATTCGATCGATGTTTAGGTAAGGGATCGGGAATAGTGGATCGTGAATGGTGGATGGGGTAAGATATAGCGAAAGTGAAATTTTGCCTCAAATCTGGATCTCGTTGGCGGAGCCTCTCCGCATGAGAATCGAATCTAAACCCTCAATCCTAAATAGTGAACGCTGCTCAACAGGCTACCGATATTGCCCTTACTAGTAAAATTGCCTCTGCCGTTAGTCTGTTTCGGAGCGAATTTCCTGATGCGAAAGTTGACTTAAAACCTTGGGCGGATGATAGCGGTACTCAGGAGTTGGTAGATCCTGATTCGATCGATTTTAGCTTTCATTTTCCTGGCTGGAGTCGGCGGTGGCAAAGTCGCAGTGTGTTGATACAGATTCGGTTTTACGAGGATAAGGTTGAGTCTACTCGCAATTTTATCGGGTTGGAAGTTGCGGGGTTTGATTATCGCGGGAAGCAGTGGCGATTATCGACTGTCAATGATTGGCAGTTTGAGGGGGATCTTCAGCCGCAACCGGAAATCGCTGATAAGTTAAAACAATTTTGTCGTCAGATGTTTGAGTTATTTAGTTTGGGGGTTTGATTGGTGGGATGCGGAGATCTTTACCCCCCAACCCCCCTTATAAAGGTGGGCTTTGCTCCCTCCTCTTTATAAGGGGAGGGCTGGGGTGGGGTAGAGATCTTCGCAACTACTCAAACTCTCGTTAAATTTCGATCGATCATAGCTGTCAAGGTATCATCACTAATACACCGCCGCTCGGAGCAATAGGTGGTGAGATTTACACCATCCATCGTTCTGACGCTACTGACGCGGATGCGGAAATTGTCATTGATAAACCAACAGCGTTCTTGACCTTGATTATTGTCATACTCGGTATCGATCGTCAAGATCCCATCTTTGCCAAACCAATAGCGAGAGATTACAGGGATTTTTTCGACATAACCTCGATCGCGAATCAGTTTACCAGATAGTTTGCTCTCATCATCGGGGACATCAATTAACACTGCCCCATAATCTTCATTTGGCGGTACATCATCAAGATTGGCTTGCCACATGAATCTCCCACCGCCCATCGCCCGTGCTGGATCGATCGATTGTTGTTCGCAGATTGTCACGACTTTGGGATCGTTTTGGGCAACTACTTGAATAATTAAATTGGACTCCCCTGACTCATCATCTACAAGATCGAAATGATGAACCGCACGTAGCGTCAGCCAAGTTCCCTCGCTCTTGCGAAAGAAGTCCATCATTGTCATAGGGGGGATGAATGTCATGGTTGATTAAGTAATAAGTAAAGAGTTTGATTGCTTGAAGTTGCCCCTACACTATAAAGTTTATTAATAACGAATTAATAGAATAACTGTGAACGATTCTCTGATTGCGCCTTCCGAAATTTTAGCAGCCATCCGTGCTGGACAGTCGATCTCTCAGCTAGATTTGTATCGAATCGATTTTAGCGGTGTCGAGCTACAAGGATCTAGCCTCACAGGATTAAATTCAATTGGGGCTAATTTTACAGGGGCTAATCTTAGTGGTGCCGATTTGAGCGGTGCGGATTTACGGGGCGTAAATTTCACTGATGCTAATTTGAGCGGTGCTAATTTAGCGGGGGCTTATCTCAATCGATCGCAATTATATAATACCAACCTGACTGACGCAAATTTGACAGGTGCAAAATTGCAGGTAGCGAGGTACGATCGACAGACGATGTGGACAACAGGATTTGGTTACAAATCCTTGGGAGCAATCGGCCCAGGTGCTATACTCAATGCTGCTTATCTAAATACAGCAAATCTCCGCAATGTCGATCTCAGTGGTGCAAATTTACTGGGAAGCTATCTCAGTGGTGCAGATTTGACAGGTGCAAATCTGCAAAATGCGCGGTTGAGTGGTTCGACTCT
The DNA here is from genome assembly GCA_025359915.1 of Chamaesiphon sp. 336R_metabinner_41. Lineage (GTDB taxonomy): Bacteria > Cyanobacteriota > Cyanobacteriia > Cyanobacteriales > Chamaesiphonaceae > Chamaesiphon. Next base: position 17,069 of record JANYDE010000039.1, read on the forward strand.
TCAGATGGCATTTCTGACTGGCGCGTCTTTGCGCAATGCGCGGTTGAATGGGGTGAATTTACAAGGTGCAGACTTGCGCGCAGCCGATTTAACTGGCATCGAAATCGAGCATTTAGATAGCATTGCCGGAGCAGATTTCAGTCAGGTACAGGGACTCAATCATGAGATTAGAGCGATGTTGTTGGGGCGTTCTGCGGCAGAGTTAGACGTTTGGAATGCATTTACGCGGCGGACGACTAGACAGAGCTTAAATAGTTGATAGTTGATAGTTGAGGTTAGCATGTGCTAAACCACTAAAGCACTAAACCATTCTAGATGTCTAATTTGACACTGGGAAAGGAGTCGATTCATTAGTAATTTTGTTCGTTTGACTAATATTGGGATAGTCGATATTATTGCCATAAAGTAGCAAAGAAAATATTAACAGCTATTTTCTGGCATCGATTCGGGTAGACACTCATACCACAAAAATGAAACCTGGATATTTCTTGGGTAATCGGTACTCGATTCAAAAACCGTTGGCATCAGGCTGTTTTTGCATGACATATTTAGCCATGGACTGTGAATATTACCGTCCAAAATATGTCATAGTCAAGCATCTCAAACCTCAAGATAAAAGTTACAGTTTGTTGCAAATTGCGCGACGGCTATTTGAGGCAGAAGCATTAGCATTGAAAAAATTGGGAGACTTAACGGATCGAATTCCAACTCTCTATGCTTACTTTGAAGAACGCGGCGAGTTTTATTTGGTTCAAGAGTTTGTCGAAGGACAAACACTTTCCCAAGAGCTGTCAAATAGTAAAAAAACAACAATAGAAACTATTCAAATCTTACGAGAAATTTTAGTTACCCTGAATTTTGTTCATGCCGAAAATACGATCCATCGCGATCTCAAGCCCGATAATATTATCCGAAGATCGAGCGATAGTGCCCTAGTTCTAATTGACTTTGGAGCCGTTAAAGAAGTCAGCAAGGCAACACTCACGATGCCAAATTCCCGAACGTTAGCTTCAATCGGTTTTGGCACTGAGGGCTATATGCCTAGCGAACAGGCGATGGGATATCCCAAGTTAGCTAGTGATATTTATGCTGTGGGCGCGATTGGGATTGAATGTTTGACAGGAAAAGAACCACATCAATTATTCGATGAGGAGTCATTAGAATTTAAGTGGCGACATTTATATAAAATGAGCCATCCTAAGCTCGATCCTTTAATTAGTCCACTAGTGATGGTATTGAATAAGATGCTGCAACAACGACATCTCGATCGATATGCGAATGCCGCAGAAGCATTGGCTGCAATCGATGCCATCGAAGAGCGATCTTTCCAAACATTATTGCAAGCAAAAAGATCATCTTTAATGCTAAAAAAGATCTCATTCAACCGGATTGATCGATCGGATCTGCTCAAATTAATAGTTTTGAGTTGCGTCATCTTGGCTAGTTCATTATTTATATCCCAAGTCACTCAAAATAGCGATTTTAAATCTATTGGTGAAATAAATCTTCCAAAGTAGCCGCTACTACCTGATGCGCGGAATCCTGCCGCAATTCGATCAAAGCTTCCTGCGCTTGGGGTTCGTCAAATTTTTGGAGTGCGAGAGCTACTCTAGCACGCAATCTTGATGATGCCGATCGAACCAATGTCAACAATTGGGTCAAAACGGCTGCGTGGTGGCTGGAATTGACTAATGAACCCAAAGTATCGATCGCCGCTTCTTGGACTGTCAGATCGTCTCCTGTCAGGGCTGCGGTGCAGATTTCGACTAGTTCTCCAGGGCAATCCAATTCTTCCAGCGCGGCGAGGATACTGCGGCGCACCAACCAATGATCGTCTTGACAAAATACCGAAACTAGGTGGGAAACTGACACCTTTCCAAACAGCGAGAGCGAATTAGCTGCCTCGGCACGGACATTGGGGGTATCATCAAATTTGACCATCTCCAATAGTGCTGCAAAAGATTCGGCTGTTTGTTGAGTGCCTAACCCTCTAGCTACAAAAGATCGAACTAAAAATTCCCGATCTTTGAGCGTTGCAATCAAGATGGGGACAGCGGTTTCAGGATCGAAAGCCTTCAGTGCGGCGATCGATTTGAGCCGATATTGAAAATCAGAATTACTCAACCCAGCTTGAATCTCAGACAATTCCATAACAACACGATAGAGATCTTTTACTTACTTTAGTCAAAAGCTGTACCACTTGGGGACGCAATCTGAGAAAATTTAAACTAGTGGTCAATATCCTCATCCTCAATAGTATTTCTCCCCCCTCCTAAAAATGTCTGAAACCGAAACCGAACAAGTTACCGCCGCTGAACTTGAAGAGATCATCGTCGAACTCCAAAAATATCGAGATCGATTGGTGCATGACACCACCGAAGCCATCCAAAAAGCTAAACTGCCCAAATCAAAAGCAATGGCACAAATGGAACCCGAACTTGCTAAAATCGATGCGATGATGCAAGAGCTTCACGATCGACATGCCGCATTACTCGCCAGTAACTAGAGAATCGATATGAAATCTGAAGATATGCCAATTTTGCTGGATCATGCTGAAACTGATGCGCTGATGCAGTCGATTACCGAGCAGATTAGCTTGCATACATTCGATGCTGAGGATCTTCCGGTACTCCAGCAAATGGTTGAGTGCTTGGGAGATTCGCGCGGAGTAGTGCGGTTGAGATATGCCCAAACATTAGGAAATATTGGTGGAGCCGCGACTCCATTGTTAGTAGCCGCGCTGTTGGATCATCCCAATCCAGTGGTGCGGCGTGCGGCTGGCAAAACGTTAACCCTGATTGGCGATACTAGTACCGTCCCTAGCTTACTGCACGCGCTGCTAAATGATGAAGATACCGTAGTCAAAGGCTCGGCTGTCGGTGCGTTAGCCAGTATGGGTGAAGCTTCAGTGCCAGCCTTATTGGAGATCTTAGCAGATCCAGTTCGATCGGAAAGTACGAAAGGTCACGCAGCTTGGGCACTCGGCTTTATCGGTGCAGCCGCAGCACCATTTCTAGCGGATGCAATTAAGTCAGATTCGATCGATGTTCGTTGCGCGGCTGTCGGTGCAATCGCTCATCTAGCACAGGAGCAAGGCGACGAGCAAGCAGCTCAACTCTTAGTTTCTACGTTGGGCGATCTTGATGCCAATGTGCGATCGGAAGCAGCTTCAGCGATCGGTAAAATGGCATATTTACCAGCACTACCCAATCTAATTATCGCATTAGGCGACCCCGATAGCGAAGTTCGACGGACAGCAGCAGTATCATTAGGTAAGTTAGGCGATCGATCTGCCATTCCTCACTTGGAAGCTTTGCTAAATGATCAAGTAACCGCAGTCCAAGTTTTAGCTAAATTAGCCATCAACAAGATCGAAACTCACGAAGAAGATTTTAGGGTAAGGTGATTCCCGATAAAGACTATACCAAGTAACCGGGTTTTCTCCTGGCGTAGCCTCTCCGTAAGGAGAAAACTAAAACCATGGGTAGATTTATTACTGGGAATTACCTAATAGGTAATAGCGTTTATCCGATCTCCAATCCCCCAGTCCCCCAGTCCCCCACTCCCCCCTATGACGACAATTCGCGTACCTGCCACCACTGCTAACTTAGGAGCGGGATTTGACTGTATTGGTGCCGCATTGAGCCTATACAACGAGTTTACATTCACGCAGATTGATACCGAAAATTTGGTGATCACCGTCGCCGGAGTGGAAGCTGCAAAAGTCGATCTCGACGCTAGCAATCTTGCCTATCAAGCATTTCTCAAGCTATATGCTCAGATCGATCGCACCCCGCCAGGACTTAAACTAGAAATTAAGCTAGGCGTACCTTTAGCCAGAGGATTGGGCAGCTCCGCGACAGCCATCGTTGGCGGCTTATTAGGTGCCAATGCTCTGGCTGGAAATCCGCTCTCACCAGCCGAAGTAATGCAACTGGCGATCGAAATGGAAGGACATCCTGACAATGTAGTGCCTGCGCTGATTGGTGGTTGTCGATTGGCGGCTACTGCTGCTAGTGGTTGGTCAATTGCCGATATTCCGTGGCATAGTAGTATCGTGCCTGTAGTCGCTATTCCCGATTTTGAACTATCTACAGCCGAAGCGCGAAGTGTCTTGCCGAGTGAATACAGCCGCGCTGATGCAATCTTCAATACGGCTCATTTGGGTTTAATGATGCGGGGATTGGAAACGGGGAATGCTGAGTGGCTGACAGCCGGATTAGTCGATCGGATCCACCAACCCTATCGTCAAAAACTCATTCCTGGATATACTGATGTCAATTCCGCTGTAATTGCGGCTGGTGGCTATGGCATGGTGATTAGTGGTGCTGGCCCTACTTTACTCGCTATTACTACCGCAGAACGCGCTATGGCAGTGGCTAGCGCAATGTCTCAAGCTTGGGCAATTCACAATATTCAAGTACAAGCTCAACCGCTGGAAGTTGACATGCAAGGAGCGGTAATTAGTTAATAATTGATAACTACTCAATTATCAAGAACACCGAGTTTAATATTGATAATATCTAGACGATCGGTTTGAGTATGAAAGATGCGATCCCACCAGGTGAAGACACTCCCGTAGTTGGAATTGGTTTCGGTGACGACTTGGGAGTGGTGAATCCGGTGATAATTTGGCGTAACTATCGCCCGTGCTAAGATGCGATCGATCGAGGCAGGAATAGCGACATTGCTATGATGTAGAGCTACAATCACTGTGAATATCAACTCATAGATTAATACAAAATCGCTCGAAATTCCTAGTAACCAAATTAAAGATAGCTTGGGTATACTCGAACAAATAATTTCGATCGGATGAAATCGATAGGCTGTGGATACATTCATCGATCGATCTGTATGATGTAAGTGATGGAATCTCCAGGCTAGTGGGACAATATGCATCGATCGATGCCAAAAATACATGTAAAGATCGATAATTAGGAAAGATAATATTCCCGCCACAACTGGCGATTGAATCGTCGCAATCAGCCCTCGATCGATTGGTGGCATAATATCTAGATGAGCGATCTCCAGCGTAAAAAGACTAGAAACGATCGAATTAATAGCTCCTAAACCAAAATTATTAGCAATTCTCGATCTGAGCGAATTCTGGAAAGCAAAAAATGGAAACTTCTTTTCCAGAATCAGCAGCGCGAGGATTGTAGTAGTCACTAGAACTAACTTAACTGTCATGAGTGGCGATCGACTGCTCTAAGAGTTAGAATTAGATTCTAATGTACTTTGAAATTCAGCTAGTTGGTTAGTAGTGATGAACAGACAAATTTACCTTAGCCTATGTCTAGTGGCGATGGTTGTAGTAACTGGTTGCGGGAAGAAGAGCGAACCACCAACAGCAATTGTGACACCAACACCCGCACCCGTAGCCGCTGTCGCGACTCCATCGCCTATTGCGACTAACCAGCCAGCACCCACGCCACCCCCAACGGTAGCATCTTCACCTGTACCTGCGAAGATCCCCAATCTACAACCAACACCCAAAGCATTACCACCATCGATACCGATCATCTCAGCTCTACCTAAATCAATCTACCCCGCACCTGCTCCTGTCGCAATTCCCGTTGCACCAGTACCAGCTAAACCCAACGCAAAAGTAGATATCGCTGCAAATCCTCAACCCGAACCAATCTCCAAACTCAAGATTCCTACAGATCCCACCCAGCAAATTACCCCCATCGGGATTGGTAGCGCAAAAATCGGGATGAGTTTCAAGGAGCTAAAACAGCAAATGGGCGAAAGTTTCCAATTTCCAGTTAAAGCTAGTTTTATTGCAGGCTTTGACGCGATCGCTGTCACAAAAGCAGGCGCAGTACAGTACTATATTCCTTATCCTACTGGAACTCAATTTACCGATACCGATCGCATTCAACATTTGATGACCGACAACCCCAACTACCGCACAGAGCAAGGAGTTGGTCCCGGTACCTCCATCAAACAAGCTACGACAGTTTATGGCGGGGCAACTTTATCTATGAGCAAAGAAAATGAGTCACGGGAATTCATCAACTTTACTCAGCATCCCAACGGTTTAGCCTTTCGCCCCAAACCAGTCGGATCTCATTCTTTCGCTGGAGATTATCCCGAAAGCAATGAGGAGTATCTCAAGACTCAAAAGTATGATAACCGAGCCGCAATCGGTCAAATCACCGTCTCCTGCGCCGAGAATCAATGCGAACAGGAGCATTAATTTAGGGAATAGGGGATAGTGAATAGTCTATTATCGCGCCCCCACACCCCACACCCCACACCCCATACCACCACACCACAACACCCCATGACCCCCCTCCGCGTTGGCATTGCTGGACCTGTTGGTTCGGGTAAAACGGCATTACTGGATGGATTATGCAAGCAATTGCGCGATCGATATCAGTTGGCAGTAGTTACCAATGATATCTATACTCAAGAAGACGCTCAATTTTTGGTCAGAAGCCAAGCACTAGCACCGGAACGGATTATCGGTGTCGAAACTGGTGGCTGTCCCCATACCGCCATCCGTGAAGACGCTTCGATGAATATTGCCGCCATCGAACAACTAGAACAGCAATTTACAGATTTAGATATTGTATTTCTCGAAAGTGGTGGTGACAATCTGGCGGCGACATTTAGTCCCGAATTAGTAGATGTCACTATTTATACGATCGATGTCGCAGGTGGCGATAAAATCCCCCGTAAGGGTGGTCCAGGTATTACGAAGTCGGATTTATTAGTTATTAACAAGATCGACCTTGCGGCCTTTGTAGGAGCCGATCTGGGTGTAATGGAGCGCGACAGTATTAAGATGCGCGGCGATAAACCATTTATTTTTACCAATCTCAAAATTGGGACAGGATTGGCTGAAGTGGTGAGCTTTATCACCCGTCAGGCTGAAGCTAGTCGCTAGTACATAAATACTAATAAAAACAGAAGGATTAGCAATTGCTAATCCTTCTGTTTTTTTAAGACATAATCGGGATTTTATTCCCATGTTGCTGTCAAATGTCAACTATTTCCCTAAGGAGAAGCTACTTCAACAACAGTAAACCAATTTAGCTATCTTGAACCAAGTGGATATGTTTGTAACCAAGTTTGATACTAAAAGTATCGCCCTCTTTTAAGCCCATTTCTTTGGTGTAAGCAGCACCAATCAACAATTGACCATTTTTGTGAACTGTTGCTTTATAAGTCGCAGTTTTGCCACGATTATCTCTGCTGGTTTCATCTAGCTTGACACCTTTAGCTGTGAGGACAGCATCATAAAATCCAGATAGATCGGTGCGGGTAACACCTGCTTTGGTAGTTTTGATATAGCCACACTGTGTAGCTGTTTCGCGTTTGGCAAGATGAGAAAGTTCTTTGACTTTTTGGAGCAGAGCTTTCCCAGTCAATGGAGTTGCCGAGGGGGTTAGTTCTGCTGCTGAATCGACTTTAGACATGGTTTGATTAATGGATACGGCGGGTATTTTTAGCTAGATATACAGTTTGCTCCATATATTAGCCGCGATGAAGCTGACCTTATATTAGTCTATTATGCACGCAATTATAATGATAGTTACAATTAAATTTAAAGTTAATTGAGATTTAATAGAGATCGATCTCAATTTGCTTTAACTGGACTATCTCGATCGTCAAAATCAAAACCCCAATCATCATCGTCTGAATTTTTTGAAATCGTAGATCTGTTGGTAGCTGGCGGTTTGACAGAAGATGGCAAATCGAAATCCTCAGCTTCATCTATTTCAGTGTACTCGAAATCTGCATAGTCTCGATCGTCATCAAATTCAATTTCGGCAGGCTCTTTATAGGGCGGCTGGATTAATCTAAAGTCTGCATCGTACACTTCTCGACGAGTTTGTTCGGATTCGCGCTCAATTTTGGGGGTACGTCGCTCTGCATAAATTTGCTCGCGCTCGATTTTGGAGCTATTATTTGGAGTCTGGAAATTCTGCTGACGGGGTGAAGGCAAATTTTCCCATTCTAATTGACGATTTGAGCTGGGTTCTACTTCCCAATCATCCTCCTCATCGATGATGGGTTTGGCTGAAGGTTTGCTCGTAGATCGATCCACCCTCGGAGTGACTTCCTCCACAACCGATTTAGATCGATAACTATTAAATAGACTTTTTTTTGTGTCTGAAGTCGCTGGTTTATCTGGCAATGAGCTGTCAGCTTCGGGTATGGATGAAGTATAAGTAAAAATATCTTCATCCGATTGCTGCAATCTTGTTTGTAATTGCCGGATCTGTCTTTTTAATAGCCGACGATCGACAAAGATCGCTAATTGGATCGCGATACTAGATAATAAACCCAATCCGATCGCAATTATCAACCATATTCCGATCGGTAATGCTATTGTTGGCTGATTAAAGATGACTACTGTAATCACTGGCGTAAGATTCGATCCCACCACAATCCCCAGCAATATCGGTATTAGGATCGCGATGATGATTTTCATAGGGATTGTGGGGAGATTAACTATCAACTATCAACTATTCATCGCTTTTCCAGCGATTCAGGGGAACACAATCGATGTCGAGTCGATCGAATGCTCTAGCGATGACAAAATCGACGAGATCCTCGATCGATTGGGGTTTATGATACCATGCGGGGATAGCGGGAACGATCGCGGCTCCAGCCTCTGCTAGGGTAGTTAGATTGCGTAAATGAATCAGACTAAAAGGCGTTTCACGCGGAACTATTACTAGTTTACGTCCTTCTTTGAGTTGAACATCGGCGGCGCGCTCAAGTAAATCACCACTCAATCCAGCGGCTAATTTGCCGACGGTACTCATGCTACAGGGAATAATTAACATCCCTTGAGCGCGGAAGGAGCCGCTGGCGATATTTGCACCGACATCTCCCCAGCGATGACACCGGAGTTTACCTGCGGTAGGTACGCCAGATTGTTCGCGCCAGAAGGTTTCTTGTTCATCTGGCTCGCTGGGTAGTCTAATTTGGTCTTCAGCTTGAAATACCATATAAGTAGATCGAGATGCGACTAGTTCGATTTGATAGTCGGCTTCGAGTAAATATTTGATGGAGCGAATGGCGTAGATTAAGCCGGATGCTCCGGTGATTCCGAGGATGAGGGGTTTCATTGATAATTGATAATTAACGAGGTTGCGTACTTTCCACTATATAGATCTCGGAAAATTTCAGACACCCAAATCAGTTGCTCCGCTGGAGAATTTCTATGGCATCGATAACGAGATAATGCGGGTTTCAAGAGTTTCGTTTTTAAAAACTAGTATTCACATTTTCTCAATAATATATCCCCGACTTCTCCAAAGAAGTCGGGGATATTTACTAGCTTTAGATTAACCTGGCGTTGATTTTTCTATTCATCATCGTTTACAGGTACAAATTCTTCTACCTCTGTTGGTAAAACTTCGGCGGCTGCGGCGGCTTCAGCTTCGGCGGCTTCGGAGAGCATACTGGTGACGGTGACGAGATCGATTTGCTGACGATAGTAGTCTACACTCTTGACTTGGACTTCGACTCGATCGCCCAAACGATAGGAAGTGCGATTTTTACGCCCAACTAGACAAGCATAGCGGGGGCGGAATTCGTACCAGTCATCTTTGAGCGAGCTGACATGGACTAATCCTTCTACGAGAGAATCTTCGATTTCGACGAAGAAACCGTAGGATTGTACGCCTGTAATTAAGCCTTGGAACAGTTCGCCAGTGCGAGCTTTCATCTTCTCGGCTTTTTGTAGCCCTGCAAGGTCATTTTCGGCATCTTGAGCGATCTTTGTTCGATCGTTTAAATGAGCGATCGATCCGGCAATTTGAGCTTCTAGATCCTGTTGAACTGTTGGAGTGAGGACATTCCAGGTAATCTGTCCATGACAGCTACTGCTACCTAAGTTTACCACTTCTTTGGCGCGGGTAGTTTTGCGATCGCGTCCACTGGCAAATACCTCATGCAGCACCCGTTGGACTAAAATATCAGGATAGCGGCGGAGTGGTGAGACACAGTGAGTATAGCCATTCTCGATCGCTAGTCCGAAATGAGTGCCAGGTTTGCTACTATAAACGGTAGTTTTGAGGAGGGATTTGAATAGGTAATTGAGTACCTGGGGAACTGGTGATGCAGCAAATTGGAGGCTCAGACGTTGTAAATCTGCAACGCTAATTTCGGTTTCAACTTCGCCCTCAAAAGTCAATCCGAGATTAATTGCGAGCTTAATGGTGTCGTTGACTTCCACCAATCCGGGATGGTGTTGAACAGCATAAATTCCTGGCACCTGTAAGGCTTGCAAATGAACGGCTACAGCATAATTTGCCATTACCATAACATCTGTGAGTAAGGATTGCGGATCGTCCAAGAAAATTACACCCAATCTTCCTTCATCAGCAAACGGTGCTTGCTTCTGAATCAAATCTATTTCCAGACCGCCTCTAGATTGCCGTTGCGCTCTGAAAGCAGGGGCGATCGTGCCCCAGATCGGTTTGATGATTTCGATCGCTCTAGCGTCAATTTCGACGGGTTCGTCTGCTAATACCGCCTGAATCTGACTAGGCTTAAGCAACCAATCTAATTTAATCCGACTCGGCTGAATATTAAATTCAATTAGCTCACCCAGATTATTCAGCGACAGAAACACCGAAATCGCCAGTCGCTCGACATCAGGGCTAAATCCACAAGCCTCATGCACCGCCGCAGGTAATAACGGAATTAGATTCTCACCTAAATATACCGCTGTACCGCGTTTTCTCGCATCCCGATCGATCCTGTCATCAGTATTAATATAACTAGCAACATCAGCGATATGAACGCCCAACCGCCAGATTTCCCCATCAAGATTTTCGATGGTGATAGCACTATCAGTTGCGCCAATCTCATCACTGACGGCAATTGTCGGTAACTGCGTCAAATCGATCCGTTTATCAGCAATCAGATCCTTCAATCCCTTGGTAATCTTTGCCGCCGCCGCTGCTACCGCAGGGCTAAACGTTTGGTGTAGATCGTGCTTACAGGTGACAATATCAATATCAGCCGCAGACTCCGCCGTAGTTCCCAATACCCTCGCAACTGTACCCGTCGGTAAATCTTGACCGATCGCATGACGCAATACATCAACATGCACCAACTGATCGAGAATATCATCTAAATTAGCATGTTCCGCTCCATCAGTCCCAGGGATAGAACCATTTGTTTTGACATCCAATTCAAATAATAGTCGATCATCCAAAGGTATGGCTCGATAGTCGCCAGTTTCTAGCCGTTTCACCCTAGCCAAAACCGAAGGATTCGCCCGCTCCAAAATCAGCTTCACCGCCCCTTCAGGACTCCGCCGCCGAGTCCCCTCCTTAATCACCTGAATCAACACTCGATCGCCATTCCAGGCATTGCTGAGATGACTTTCGCGGATATAAATATCGTCCGCGACCTCCTCATCCTGAATCGCAAAACAAAACCCCTTGCTCGAACACCGGAGTTTCGCCTCAACAATCTGATCAGTCAGCTCGCGCCGAAACTTTCCCTTTTCCTTAGCAATGATGCCGATTTTTTCCAGTAAATCTAAAGCTAGATCCAATTGCTCGACACTCGATGGAGTTTCGCAACCTAACTTCTTTTCCAGTATTTTCGGAGTAACTAATTTCTCATAGCTAACATGCGATAGCAACGTGGCGATTGAGAATTCCATATAGTTTGATTTACCTCCACCCAAGAACATATTCATTTATTAAGTTTGTAATATTGCTAACTTACGACACATGATGCAAGGGTAACTACCTCACAATTTTAGCTAGACAGTTGGAAAACCCCAGACCATACCGCCTCGATTCGCGCGTGGATGAGAGACGAGTGAGACGAAGGTGCGATTCTTTTATAATCTCACAAACGCAGTTCCGAGCAGTAAACGGGTGGATGACGAGGCAAACGAAAGTGCAACAATTCTGGTAAAGTACTCATATCTTGGATCAAAGAATAACAATCTGGGTCTAAGTCAAAAAAAATTCATGTGACAAGTGGGGCTGGACGTGTTCCTCACTATAAAACGCCGTAGAGGGAAACGAAATGTGAGTACCTTGAAGGAAGTTCTAGATATCCTTGACCGGACTCTGAAGCCCAAACCAGATCCGAAGGGTTTGTGTGGGAGCGTCACCAACAATAAAGTGTTCGGACAGATGAGCTGGCTATGCTTTGCTGATGGCGGTGGTTGCTACGCCAACGACTGCACAATTGTCTGAAATAGCGATCTACGAAGTTCGTCGCTATACAAATTAGAGTGACTACAGTACTAGATCCCTACCTCTATAATATTACCCGTGAATGTCACCTCGGATACCATTTTGGGAAATTTAGGGGAAAGGGGAAAGGGTAAAGGGTAAGGGGTAAAAGTCAATCTCGGTTTCCCAGTCCCAATATCGATCGTTATGGTAACAAGCACTATAATAAAAGCCTAATCCCTAACATCTAAAGCCTAGAATGCAAATTGCCTTATTTGGGACTAGTGCAGATCCACCGACTATCGCTCACCAGGAAATTATTAGTTGGCTAGCATCACAATTCGACGGTGTAGCAGTCTGGGCGGCAGATAATCCATTTAAGACACATGGAGCATCCTTAGAACAGCGATCGCAAATGCTAGAGTTATTGATCTCAGAGATCGATTCATCGACGAGCAAACATGCTCAAGTATATCGCGAACTAAGTAGTCAGCGGACATTAGAAACGTTGATAACTGCTCGATCGATCTGGCGTGGTAGTGACTTTATGCTGACGATTGGTGCGGACTTAATTACTCAATTGCCAGAATGGTATCGAGTCGGCGAGTTATTAACTCAAGTTAAATTATTAATCGTACCGCGTATAGGTAGTCAGATCGCCGCCAGTGGTTTACAGATTCTAACAGATCTAGGGGCACAAATTGCGATCGCCCCATTAGCTACACCAGCTATTTCATCTACCGTAATTCGGAATAGTCATTCGATGGTTGGTTTAACACCGAGAGTGGCTGCATATATTCGACAATATCAATTATACGCGATCGCCGATGATACCCTCGATTGAGCCAAACTCAAATAAACCAATCCTCGCTGATTTTAAAGTCGGGGTTGATAATGTCATTCTATCGATCGATACTCATCAAAATCGACTACTAATTTTATTGGTAATGCGGCAAGAAGAACCATATTTAGGACAATGGTGTTTACCAGGTACTCTAGTGAGAAATGGTGAAACATTAGAAGCTGCTGCCGATCGAATCTTAGCCGAAAAAATCCAGGTAGATAACTTATACTTAGAACAATTATATACCTTTGGCGGGCCAAATCGAGATCCGCGTGAAGCAGCCGATAGTTATAACGTTCGATATTTATCCGTCAGTTACTTCGCCCTAGTTCGATATCAATCAGCCGAATTAATCGCCACCGGAATTGGACAAATAGATTGGTATCCAATTAATGAATTACCCGAACTCGCCTTCGATCATCGTCAAATTATTGAGTATGGACAACAACGACTCAAAAGCAAATTAGAATATAGTCCGATCGCTTTTGATATTCTGCCAGAACTATTTACACTCAGTGATATTTATCAATTGTACAGCACAGTTTTAGGTGAAACATTTTCCGACTATTCCAACTTTCGGAATCGGTTAATCAAACTAAAATTTCTCGAAGATACAGGTGTTAAAACATCTCGTGGAAGCGGTCGCCCAGCCTGTTTGTATCGATTCGATTCGGTGGCATTTGCACCGTTAAAAGACAAACCATTATTGTTTGTATAGGAAAACATTTGATATTGATTGGTGGGGTTGGGCGGGTTGGAATTAATTTTCTGGTGCAATCGTTAGTAGTCGCATAAACCCGCCCCTACAGATCCTTCCTCTGCGTCCTCTGCGCCTCTGCGGTTAAATTAAAAAATAACATGAAAATAGCACTAGCCCAACTAAACCCCACCATCGGCGACCTAAAAAACAACGCCCAACAAATTCTAGAAACAGCAAAAAACGTATCCACAAAAGAAGTAACTCTATTACTCACCCCAGAACTTTCACTCTGTGGATATCCACCTAGAGACTTATTATTAAATACTCACTTCATCGCCGAGATGGAGCAAACACTAAACCAACTAGCCAGAGACTTACCACCGGATTTATATGCCTTAATTGGACTAGCTACCCCCAACTCCAACTTTACAGTCACAGGCGGTAAATCATTATTTAACAGCATCGCCTTACTAACCGCTGGAAAGGTACAGAATATCTTCCATAAGCGACTCTTACCGACTTATGATGTGTTTGATGAAAATCGTTATTTTGGATCGGGTACTGAGGCAAATCACTTCACCATCGATGGAATTAAGATCGGCTTAACAATCTGTGAAGATCTGTGGAATGATGAAGACTTTTGGGGGAAGCGGAGTTATCTAGTAAATCCGATCGAGGAATTAGCCCAACAGCAGATCGATCTATCAATTAATCTATCAGCATCACCCTATAGTCTCGGCAAACAACAGGTGCGGGAAGCGATGTTAAAACACACCGCAATTAAATACGATCGAGCCTTATTATATGTCAATCAAGTGGGCGCAAATGATGACCTAATCTTTGATGGCTGTAGCTTGGGATTCGATCGATCTGGCGAAGTAGTCTGTCGGGGGGTGTCATTCGATCGAGACTTAATTATCGTCGAATTTGACGAAGCTAGTCAAGATTTAAAGCCAGGGAAAATCACACCTCAAAATGATAGTACCGATGCCGAAGTTTGGCAAGCATTAGTATTAGGTGTGCGCGACTATATGGGCAAATGTGGTTTCCAAAAAGTAATTCTCGGCTTGAGTGGCGGCATCGATTCCGCGCTAGTCGCCGCCATCGCCGCCGCCGCCATCGGTGCGGATAAAGTATTAGGTGTATTAATGCCTTCCCCCTATAGCTCCGAGCATTCTATTAGCGATGCGATCGAGTTAGCTGCTAATCTAGGAATTAACACCGAAACTATCCCCATTGGTGATTTAATGCAGGGATTCGATCGCACCCTCAATCCATTATTTATCGGTACAGAATTTGGACTAGCCGAAGAGAATATCCAATCCAGAATTCGCGGAAACCTATTGATGGCAATCTCCAATAAATTCGGTCATTTACTCCTCTCCACCGGAAATAAATCCGAAATGGCGGTAGGATATTGCACCCTCTATGGTGATATGAATGGTGGTTTAGCCGTCATTGCCGATGTCCCCAAAATGCGCGTCTTTTCGATCTGCAAATGGCTGAATCGAGAGCGCGAAATTATCCCCCCCAACATCATCACCAAACCCCCTAGCGCAGAGCTAAAACCAGGACAGGTAGACCAAGACTCTTTACCTCCTTATGAGGTCTTAGATGCCATTCTAGAAGCAATTGTGTGTGAACATCAATCTCTAGAACAATTAATCGATCGAGGCTACGATTCACAAGTAGTAGAAAAGATCATTAAACTTGTCAAACGTGCCGAATTCAAACGTCGCCAAGCACCGCCAGGATTGAAAATAACCGATCGAGCTTTTGGCACAGGCTGGAGAATGCCGATTGCTGCTAAATAAGTTTCCTAGCTAGATCCAGACGATTTAGAGACACCCACAAAATAAATGATCCATCACATTAACCTGTAGGGGTGCCCTTCATGGGTACCCTGGATCCACGGTTAGTACTAATATTTTCATACTAGTGCAAGATGTTAGTAAATATGCATCTAAATCTATGCGCCGCGATACAATTTTTTATCAGTTATTCGGACAATCGTCAGATTGAATGTTAATCGAGTAGAATCTCTCGCAGAGGATTTGTTGGACTTTCAGCAAATGAGCAATTTGACTAATTGGTTAGAAAGAAATGGCTAGTTTTAAAGGGCTGGCAATGCTCACCCTGTTTTATGGATGTTAAAGCTGGGATATAAATTGTTTGACGATCGAACAAACACCAAATAAAGCACCATCTTCTGTCTCCGTTCTATCTACAAATCCCCGTCTAACCAAAGAAACGATCGAATTACCCACATCCGCAGGTGACAGGCTCAAAGATTCGATCGATCGAGCAATAGTTGCAGGTATATTCTCACTAGCTAAGAATTTAATAACTGCTTGTTCTGATCCTGACAATCTCCTAAATTGATGATCTAACAGCGATTTGATATCTTCAGTCAGGAAGAGTTCTTCATACTTACAGAACTCAGCAACCTTACCACTAAACAACTTATTAATCGCGATCGATACCGACTCTAGATAAGCTGGATTGCCACCTAAATAATCAATAGTATAATCCCATCGATCCTCATCACTCAAACCCTTCGCTCTAAATATTTCCATACCACCTTCACCCAGTCCATCTAGTGGCAAAGAGTGAATTGAGCTATTCTTGCCAAGCATTACAGCAAACTCACTCGGTTCTTCACGACTCAGCAGCAATATGCAGCTTTGATGATTTGTATCCCAAATTCTTCTAAACAATTCCCGATACTCTCGATATTCCTCAGTATAATTACCAGCTAATTCACCACTACAAAAGAGTCGATCAACATCATCTAAGATGATCAAACAGCGATGTTCTCGAAAATGTTCGAGCAGTAGGGATAATCTCGCTTCTAAATCTAATGGTGGTTCGGGTAATGCTTTGATATTGAGTGATGCGATTAGGTTTCGATCGATAAATTCAATCACAGATCGCTGACAGCCTAAACTCTGCCAAACTATCTCTTCAAATTCATCTTTAATATCTTCTAATAATTGTCTAGCTAGAGCAGTTTTACCAATACCAGCAGTACCAGAGATTAGGATCGATCTAGATTTCTCTGTAAGTATCCATTCGTTGAGTGAATCTAGTTCTTGAGTTCGATCGTAAATAGGTACCAGGGCTAGAATGGCTTTTAAATACTGTGGAGTCTCTACTCTATCTACTTTTTGATATTATAAAATATCAGCCATCGCAATCCTATTTGATTTCCTCGCAGTAACGTTAACCTGTAGGGGCGGTGCTGTCTTGTCGTTTTTTCATTCTGGGGTTCTCCCCGTTGGCGGAGCCTCTCCCTTAGGAGATATAAAAACGCCGCTTCATGCCCGCCCTCTAGGGATTTAGCTTCTCATTTAGGATCGCTATGTCCATTTCATAATGATAGCTTACTTCTCTTTTTCCTTTTTCCTTCAACCCATTTAAAGAACTTTATATCGATATTTTCAAATCTTTCTCTACGTTAAGATTCCCAAAAGAAATAAATAATCTAAATTGTCTTAAATATATGTTGACAAAACGCTTTTTTTGCTTATTCTCTATAGTTTTAGGAATTGTGCTAATACCATCAACACCTGCTTTATTGCAAAGCGTAAATTCATCATCAGTTATGCAAACTGATGAAAATTCAGTTACTAAGGATAATCCAGCACTGCTTCCTCCAGTCACAAATCCAAAACCATCAGCTCCAGCATCATCAACCAGTACAACAGATGTAAAAAATCCAGCTCAAGTAATATCAACACCAGATGTCAAGCTACCAGATTCAGGATCATCAACTAAACCAACAGATGTAAAAAACCCCGCACAAGCAATATCAGTACCAGATGTTAAGCTACCAGATTCCGCGTCATCACCTAAAATAACAGATGTAAAAAATCCAGCTCAAACAATATCAGTACCGGAGGTAAAATCGTCAATTACAACACCAACACCTTCAGTAGATGCAAAAAATTCACTAGAAATAACGTCAGAAGCAAAGGTTAAACCTTCAGCTCCAACAAAAACTAACAATGACTTAGTAGATTTGGAAAGAATTGCACCGCATATCCGTAAAGATATCCGCTATGCCACTGCCAACAATTTTATGAACAGAAAGCTTTATCCTGTCTCTCGATGTCTACTACATGCAAAAGTAGCAGAACAACTTAAACAAGTTCAAATTGAGCTAGAAAAAGAAAATCTAGGACTTAAAGTATTTGATTGTTATCGTCCACTCTCTATCCAAAAACAAATGTGGAAGATTCTTCCTGATAACAACTATGTTGCTAATCCAGCGCAAGGTTCGAGACATAATCGTGCCTCAGCAGTCGATCTTACCCTAATCGATTTTAGTACTGGTAAAGATAAAGAAATGCCATCAAAATATGATGAATTTTCAAAACGAGCACATATGAACTATGAAGCTGCAAGTATAGAGTCTAAAAAAAATCGAAAACATTTGCGGACTGCAATGGAAAAACACGGTTTCAAAAGTATTCCGACTGAATGGTGGCATTATGACAGCAACGAATGGAAACAATATCCATTAATAGATATTTCCTGGAATTAAAATCTGTAGGTTGGGTAGAGCGATAGCGTTGGCGGAGCCTCTCTGTAAAGAGACAACCCAACATCCGCACAAACAGCCTAGAAATGTTGGGTTGTTTCGTTCCGAAAGGCTACGCCAACATTCTTCAACCCAACCTACCCTAGAGGATTTTTCTGTCGATCAGGTGAAAGTGTTAAAATTGAATTGCATTCAATTGAATCGATAAATTCAACTTCAAACACATCCGGTTCATATATCTCGACAATAGTACCAACTTGACCACGAATCAGTACTAGATGCTGCTGATGAACTAAAAAAATTGCTAGGGAAATGAATCCCCAGCAATAGTTCAAACTACCTGCAAGCAAATGCAGTCTGTCATCTCTGATGCCACCCTCCAAAATTTAGAGATTGCCAGATTCCGCTAATTTATTTTTGATGTCAGCCAGTGTACCTGCCCAGCGAGGGTCGGGTTGGAAGCTATCGGTAGTTGCAGTGCTAGTGTAAGTATTGCTACCGCCCTGGGTCTTGCTGCCCTCTTTGCGACCACCTTTTTTGGCACCACCACCAGTGCTGCGGCGGGGGGTACTAGTTTCGCCAGCAACTTTCTTATTGAGAGTGGGTTTGGGGACATTGCTAGGTGCTTTAGGCTCGGTAGGCGCGCTACCTTCGCCATCTTCATCATCTTCTTTGGCTTTGGGTAAAGCTTTCTCAATTTTGATCTCTATATCTTGAAACTTTGCACCATTATACTTTTCGATGATTTGATCTGCTTGTTCGTCTGTTTCGACGGTGACAAAGCCAAATCCACGGCATTTACCAGTTTTGCGATCTTTGATCACTTTGACGGAAACTAATTCGCCAGCGTCAGCAAACACGGTTTCAAGTTCTTCCCGCTCCACATCAGATTTTGGTAAGTTGCCCACATATAAACGAATTGACATATCGAAATTCCTCCAGACTGGAATTAAATTAGCTTGCTTGCAGGATTTCTCCTAGGGGAGATCGCCTCGATTTTAGGTGGACAAAAAAATGTCTTTATTAGGAGCAGTTTCGTTTGTGGAACCTCAGTCGCGATCGACTCGACACTATATTTTAATGTTTTTTCATAAATTTTGTGACACCCTTACCTAAATTATCACGTCTGGGGATATGAGATCGCGAATACCACGATCGATTCCCAAATTCGGACATATTTAGAGTATCTCAATAATTCGGAATGTCTCAAAATGGTCTCGAAGATCGATCGCCAAAAATAAAGGTAGTAGAATTAATTTGGACAGTTTTCTCAATCGATTACCTACGGTAGGCTATGCCAACGATATTAATGGACAATACTGCACTCTTTCCCATTCTCGGTACTGCTGCTTTCGGGCTGCTCGTCATCGTCACATTAGGCATTGTCATTCTCACTCTCACTGGTTGGCGCGACAGACAACGCCGTGAAGAGGATCGACGTGTTACTCGTTCAACTCGGCGTTAGGGCGAGTGGTAGAAATCATCAAAGGGATTCCATATTGGGAGTTATTGGAGCAGGCGGCTCGGATAGCTGCTGCATCGGGTTGGCATCTTTATCTGGTTGGTGGTGTGGTGCGTGATTTACTCTTGGCTCAGACGAGAGCCAATCAAAACGTATTTTTACGGCCACAACCCTTGGGTACCCATAAAGCGGCGCAATACGGGCGGGAAACCCGCCCGTATAATTGCGACAAGACAGGGCACCCCTACGATTTGTTTGTGGGTACTCAGAGATCTACGCCTGTTAATCATATTTTTGAATTGTGGCAAGATCAGAATTTATCCATCACAGATATTGACTTGGTGGTTGATGGTTGTCAGCAAACCGCAGATGTTGGGGCGGGTGTGAAGCTGGCTACTGCGCTTCAACAACTTTACCCAGCGGTGCATTTAGACATCCACGGGGCTTTCCAGACGGCGGCGTTAGTTTGGGATGGAGATCCGAAATTGGGCTGCTTGGGGGTGGATATAGCCACGGCTCGAACGGAATCTTATCCCTATCCCGCAGCGAATCCAGAGGTGTCGCCAAGTTCGATTCGTCAAGACTTATATCGGCGTGATTTTACGATTAATGCTCTGGCTTGGCGACTGACTCCATCGCCAGATCCACCTTTATTAGATTTGTTTGGTGGATTGCACGATTTAGCAGCCAAGCAAATTCGAGTTTTACACCCCAATAGTTTTATCGACGATCCCACCCGAATTTTTCGGGGGGTAAGATTTGCGGTGCGATTGGGGTTTAAATTTGAAGCCGAAACGGAGCTATATATTCGAGATGCGATTAGTAGTGGTGTTTATGTTCAAACTGCTCAAGCACATCGTCGCACTCCAGCTTTACAAACTCGGCTTAAAACTGAATTAAAATATCTGCTGCAAGCAAGTTATTGGCAAGCAGCTTTTAAGTTGTTGGCTGACTTAGATGCATTTCAATGCATCCATTCGACTCTAAAATTAGATCGAGAATTATTGTACCAACTCCGATTATTAGGGCGATGCCTGGATCGATTCGATAGATTGAGATCTATCGTCCATTGGCAATTGCGGTTAGAATTAATTATTGCTCATCTCGATCCAATCTATCGATCGACAGTAGCCACCAATCTCCAATTACCGCCTGAATATATTCACAGGTTACAAGCATTAGATCGGGCTGAAACCAATGTGCTGTCATCATTACCCAATTTCACTCGTGTCAGTCAAGTCGTGCGAGTGTTGAAGCAATTCGATCGAGAAACATTGATTTTAATTGCGGTAAGGTGTCAATCTAAACACTTCACTGTCAACTGTCAACTGTCAACTGTCAACTATTTAACGATCCGTCGTCAGATCTGGAAATGTCTCACAGTTTGGCAGCAGATGCAACCGATTTTAAATGGTAATGATTTACGAAAATTGGGTTATCAACCAGGGCCACAATATCGAGAAATGTTAGATAATTTATTAATGGCAACTTTAGATGGAGATGTGATCGATCGATCTTCTGCTGAAGAATTTTTGGTTCGATTTTCCAGTGGTGAACCTATCTAGTGCTAGCTACAAACCCGACTTTTCCAAAAAGCCTTTGCTTGTGTCCTAACCGATATGGCGGCTGCTACAAAAGCGTAGATTTTAGGGTGACAAAGAATGGCACCCTACATCATTAACCTTTAGGGGTGCCCTGGATCCATGCCTAATAATAGTGATTTAATGGCGATGTTCCTGGCGGCTTTCTTGACGATATTCGCGACGATCTTCATCGCGATCTCGCCGATGGTGGGAATGTTTATCGCGAAAACGATCGTGTCGTGAAAATTCTTCATGGCGATCGCGTGATATTTCCCAGCGGGAAGGAACGCGATATACTGGTTCTGGCTGACGACGAATGGTTTCTACTACCACCGTTTGAGGAATGGGTGCGGGGTTGCCAATAATGATCGTAAGTTGAGCCTGGAGATTTGCCGCTGGTTGCTCGATTGCTGGAGGATGAGCAATGGGTGTGAATGCTTGAGAAGCTGGTGCAATTGAGATAACTGCTAGTAAGCTGATCGCTAATGAATTAAAGTGTATCATACAAAATTCGGTTGATTTTCAAAGTTAATCATTTCAATGTCGATTTTGTAGATGCTGCGTGATTTAATTATATCTGACCTCTTCAGTATTAATATTGTTTCATTCTATACTCAGCAAAAATACTGGTTAGCCTAAGTACAATATTCAGATTATTTCAGCCAAGCTTTTAATTGTTGATGTTGTCCATCGGCAGGATTTTCGATGGTTTGCAATTGATATTGCTGTGGTTGTGGGGTGGATAAAGTGATGGGGAGTGTCATTAATCGATCGATATGAAAGATCGTTAGATTGATTTGCTGTCCAACCTGATATGATTTAAGTCGATCGGTTAGTTTATCGGCATTTACTTTAAATCCGTCGATAGCTAGTAATTCATCACCAGGATCGACTCCAGCTAATTGAGCGGGAGAATTGCTCGTTACTGATTTAATTACTTCTCTACCATTCTCGCTTTTAACGACTATCCCCAGATAGGGTGTATTTGCCTCGACAGGTTTTAACTCGATCCCAAACGGATATAGGTAATCATTGAAAGGTAGCTCTTCAATCCCGTGAATATATCGATCATAAAATTCAGTCAAATCTTGGTTAGCAATTACTTCGATAATATTTTTTAGTTGAGTTTCGGTAAAGCCGATTTCATCTTTGCCAAACTGTTCCCACATCGCTACTAAGACATCATCAAAAGATTTAGTTGATTTGGTGCGATCGCGAATCAGGAGATCTAATAATAATGTTACCATTTCTCCCTTGAGATAATAGGACATCTGAGAATTAGAGCTATTAGCATCAGGGCGATATAATTTGATCCAGGCATCAAAACTAGACTCACTTAATGCTTGTACCAATCTCCCTGGTGTCGTCATAAAGCGGGTAATTTCTTTGCTAAGTTCTGCGAGAAATTCTTGCTCGTCATAAATCCCCGCACGTCTAGGAATCAGCAGATCGTAATAACTAGTTGTGCCTTCGCTAAACCACAGTGACGGTGTATAGTTCTCCCCTTCGTAATCAAATTTCTCTAGAGCTGCGGGACGAATGCGCTTGACATTCCAGAGATGGAAAAATTCATGGGCGACTAACTGCATAAACCGATTGTGTTTCTCGCCAGCTTGAAAACTAAAGCGGGGATATAACAGCGAACAACAATCTTTGTGTTCTAATCCACCACCACCAGCCGGAGAAAGATGCAGTAAGAAAATATATTTTTCATATGGCAATCCACCGAAGATTTTAGCTTCAACTTCAACAATTTTTTTGATATCTTCGATCGCCATCAGCGGATCTAAATTCCCGTCCCCCCACACGACTAATTGGTGCGGCTTATCCAATACAGTAAAGTCATAAATCTGCTGAGAGCCGATTTCAAAGGGACTATCGACTAAAGTATCAAAATCTCTAGCTAAAAAGGTTTGAGGACTAATTTCGGGTAAAGGGGTAGTAATTTTCCAGCTAGGATCGGGGGGGATAATTTTTAGATCGATCGAACAATCTTCAAATCCAGGCACATAAAAACATAATGCCGCTGGATTAAAATATCCATGTGTAGCATCTAAATGATTGGTCCGCACGGTTAATTCATTAGCAAACATCCGATAGCTAATCTGAATTTCAGTACTACTATTAGTCTGGATTTGCCAATGATTTTTAGCAATTTTCGTCGCAGTTAATTTCTCACCCACATCCGTTACTGCTCCAAAATCTTGCAACTGCTTTGCATATTCTCGAACTAAATAGGAACCAGGAGTCCATACTGGCATCTTGAGATCGAGCACCTCACGATCCCAATTACTCACCGTCAATTTCACCTCAAACAAATGCGTCTGCGGCTGCGACATCGCGATTTCATAAGCTAATTTCGGGGAGTAAGCTGGAGTTGTCATGGGGAAGGGGGAGGGGGGAGACTGAGGGACTGGGGGACTGGGATACTGGGCGACTGGGATACTGGGGGATTGAAGAAGAATGCTTACGTGTATTATTTATTACCCATTACCCATTACCCATTACTTATTACTTATTACTTATTACTTAAACTCAACCTCCCCTGATTTTCTGTGCAGCCAAATAGATGTGCCCCCAGGCTCCGGTGACTTGATTTGTTTTGATTTGGAGAGATTTGGCGATCGATTCTACCGAACTACCTGATTTCAATGCCATCAAAATTTCCAGCTTTGACGGATCTAGACTATCACAAAAACTTTCCCACTGGCTGGGTGTTAGTCCCAGATTATGCTCTGTCAATGAAGTATACAACCATTTGGAGACTAGTTCTGATTCGGCTTTAATTGCAAAGACTTTGAGGGTATGATAGTCGATCTTTTCGCGGAGTCGATATACTTGTCCGATTTCCATTTTCAAAGCAATTGCGATCGAAGCTGGTGGTTTACCCTGAAGGTAGAGATCTAGCCATTGCCCAGCTTCAGGGCTAACCTGCTCGATTAAATAATTACGGAGTGTATCTTTGACTCGATCGCGAATAACTTGAATTTCTTCCCACTCTTGCTGTTGATGATAATTCTCTTGTGCTTGTTTGTCGAGCAGGCTCAAAGTGGCATCGCTATCATCAATGATTTCATCAGAGATAAGCTTGATAATATCGCCTTGCGGTATATTAGTTACACCACCTTTTTGCGATCGACAGAGATAGTTGACAAATCGATGCGCGAGTAAAGGTCGATTCCGAATTGGGCGCAAACAATATTCTTCAATACTCGCAAAGAGGAGGATATCTCGCAGTCGAGGATTCTTGGTACATTGTCCAATCCAGACAATTTGCTGTTGGATGTATTTATCACCTTGGAGCATTTCTTGAATCACTTCCTGCAAGACATCCAGGACATTCCGTTGTCTATCGTTACTCAGCGTCAACCAGGCGCGGATTTTATCCCGCAACACGGCTAATCCACCCAAACGTTGCATCAGATTCTTGTACGCCCGTTCTGGGGGCAATCCCAGGTATCGTTGGCGCAGGATTCGCCAGCGATAATCCATTGCTTGCTCGGCAATCTTCAGATGTGCTAAATCGAGGGTTTCCCAGCGGTGGCGATCTTCGCCAAGCAACCAATTCACAATACTAGCTTGAGTCGTAGCATTTTGTTCAGCCCCTTCCGTGGCAATCCGCGCCGCCCATTGGATCGCGATCCTATCGATAATTATCTCGGTCATGTGGCGATTTAGCCTCTCGCTGGAAATTAAGATGGCACATGAAACTAGTTTTCGGATCGAAACTAACTACCTGTACAACGCTAGCCGTCATATGGCGTACAGATTTATGTAAATAAATTTTGTACAATGAGTGTCACGAGCATCAAAACTAAGCTTGAAAAAATTTCGAGCGATGCTATTGTCGAACACAGTGAGGGCACTCTAAGTATGTTAACTCAGTTAGATGTGAATAGTCTGTAAAAACGATTTCACTTCCCAGCTATCCTGCCGAAACATTAGATCTCGTCCTAAACCTGCTCTTCTACCCTTAATTAGTTTGCCCCGATCTCCAATCAGACTGGATATCGCCAAGGAGATTGAGGAAATCCAAATTCTAAAAAAAAGGGTGTTAAAGTGAAATTATCGTGGCAACTACTTCAGGATCTAGAACAAAAACATGGAGGATGTTTTTACCTATTAGATCTGAGCAAATTCAAAGACAACTATTGTCAATTCTTGGGCAGCTTTCGATCGATCTACCAAAATACAAATATTGGCTATTCATACAAGACAAATTATATCCCTAGAATATGCCAGTCGGTATATGAGCTAGGTGGTTATGCTGAAGTTGTTTCGCAGATGGAATATGACTTAGCGATTAAAATTGGGGTACCACCAGCTAGAATTATTTTCAATGGTCCGCTGAAATATCCACGAGATCTAGAACGAGCAGTAATAGCTGGTTCTACTGTTAATTTGGATTCGCTGCAAGAGGTGCAAATTATTTGTGAGTTAGCTCAAAAACTGCCTGCGCAACAAATATCTGTAGGCTTGAGATGCAATTTTGATATTGGCACCGATCTGATCTCTCGATTTGGATTGGATGTCGAAAATGGCGATCTAGATTACATCTTTGAAAAATTTAAAGAATTAGGCAATTGCCACGTCAAAGGGCTGCACTGTCATTTTACAACTGCGCAGAGAAGTCTAGAATCTTATGCCCTCAGAGCTAAGAAAATTATCGAAACAACCGATAAGTATTTTCCAGATCGTCCCCCTGAATTTATTGATGTCGGCGGTGGCTATTTTGGGCATATGGATGAAGATTTAAGACAACAGTTTGATTTCTATATCCCGACATACCAAGAATATGCTGAGGTTATTGCAACTCAATTCAAACAGCGGTTCACCGGAGATTTGCAACCAGAACTGATTATCGAACCTGGTGTAGCACTTGTTGCCAATGTAATGAAATTTGTGGGCAAGGTCGTTGCTTTAAAGACAATCCGATCGCGACATTTGGCTCTGGTCACTGGGAGCATTCATACAGTAAAACCGAGTAAGCAACTACCATTAACTGTTTATAAAAATGAATCGAATCATGCCCACATCGAATCAAATACGCCCATCGACCTGGTTGGATATACATGCATGGAACATGATTGCTTATATCCAGCATACCCAGTGCCAGTAAGCGTTGGAGACTATACAGTATTTGACAATGTTGGAGCTTATTCAGTTGTATTCAAGCCACCATTTATTTGGCCGAGTCCACCGATAGTCAGCTACGACTCGACCACCAATATTTATACACTGGCTCGGCGACAAGAGACGACTCAAGACGTGTTTGCCACCTACGAAATTTAATAATCCCCAAATTATATGAATATCCTCTTAAGCTGTTCTGGTTGCCGCAACTATCTGATCGATTTTTTCAAAACAGCTCTGGCTGGCAAGGGACAGGTATTCGTCTGTGACTCCAATCCAGATGCTGTATCGTTGCAAGAAGCAGATCGGGCATTTATTATGCCGCGTTCGAGTCATCCCGAATACTTCGATCGATTGTTGGATCTTTGCAAGCAAAATAAGATTGGATTATTGATTTCCCTCAACGATCTAGAATTACCCCTTCTGGCACAACATCGCGATCGATTTTTAGAGATTGGGACTGTTCCGATGATCTCAGATCCAGCCGCGATCGATATTTGTTTTGATAAGTGGAAAACATTTCAATTTCTCAAACAAAATAATATTCCTGCACCCAAGACATACAGATCCTTGGAGGATGCTCGTGAGGCGATTGCTAGCGGCGAACTGACATTTCCCTTGGTAATCAAACCACGCTGGGGAACTGCCTCAATTGGAATTGAATACCCCCAAGATGATGAAGAACTAGAATTAGCTTATACGCTGGTCAAAAAGCGGCTCACCAGGACTATTTTAGCTACGGCTAGCTCGATCGATTCAGATCGTTCTGTCCTAATTCAGGAGCGGATTATCGGCGGTGAATATGGTCTAGATGTGATCAATAATCTCAATGGTGAATACGTTACCACCTTCGCTAAACGCAAATTGTCAATGCGTGGTGGCGAAACAGATTGCGCACAGACAACTAGCAATCATCAACTCACCAACATCGGTGAAAAAATTGGTCGCAATCTCAAACATGTTGGCAATCTCGACTGCGATGTACTATCTGGTCCTCAAGGCTATTGTGTCTTGGAAATGAATCCCCGCTTCGGTGGTGGATATCCATTCTCTCATGTCGCTGGGGCCAATTTGCCCGCAGCCTTGATCGCCTGGGTGACTGGCAAACCAGTCGATCCCAATTGGTTTGCGATCGAACCCGATCTCATGATTTCCAAATGTGCTCGGTTGGTCACTCACACCGTACATTACAGTCCAGAAGTGTCGCCATTGCATGTTGTTGTCAAAGCAACTGCGGCAGTGACAGGATGAAGATGGGAGCTAAGGTATCTTTACAGGTTAATTGTGTAGAGATACCCTCAGGACTTGGGGACTTGGAGATTTGGAGATTTGGAGAATCATCCAGTCAATCAGCAACTATTCTCCTCGGTCGAGGCTCCGCCAACAACTATCAACTAAATTACGCTGTTTGGCTTAGAATGAAACAATTAGATACCCGTTTTGAAACTTTGCACCCGTAACACTCGATCCTTTGAGAGCTGGAGGCAACAAAATGTTGCGTCGTCGATCTCCGGCCTCGATCGTCACCTCTGGTCCCGATTGAGTCAGCTTGACTTGGGTTTTATCAAAACCAGGTAAATACAGCCGTACCTCGCGATTTTGGATATCAATGGCGATCGGTTTCGGTGCCGTGACCGCTTGACTAAAGTCTGGCATCGCATCGAGTAGCGGTTGCCAATCCGTACCAACCCGTGTCGGGACGATCGTCACCGCTAAGGGGTCAAATTCGGCCGTTACGGTATCCTTAGTTGTACATTGGTTGACAAGTATCCCGCCGATCGTTAAACCCGACTGCTGGGCACTTCCCCAGAGATATTTGGCAGTAGCAACTGCGGCTGGATCTTCAGTAGTCACCAAATAACCCACCACTCGTTGAGGGTTGCTAATCATCAATTGAGCTTGCGCGAGAACATTCGTCGCTTCCTGCACGGGTTGTGACATCACACTTTCTCCCGTCCATGCGATCGTCAAAACCGCTGCCATTGCGGGTTGCATAATTGGCGAGATCGTTTTCCACAGATCTGATTCTTCAACAACAGCAATAAAGCGACGGAGATACCAACTGAGACTATCTGGCATTCCCGCCATTGCTAGCGTCGCCATGTCACCAGTCCCATCGTAGACAATGACATCATACTTGCCACTAGCATCATACTGGCGTAGCTCATTTAACGCGATCGCACCATCCATTCCTGGTAGAATCGCTAATTCTTGCCCATAAACACTGCGCAACAGTGGCGTGCGTAGATACCGCGCTTCGATTTGCTTGACTTGTTCCCAACCACGCTCGATCGAGATAGTCGCCGAAATTGATACTACCTCTAGATTTGCGCCAATTGATTTGGGTTTATCGGTGAGGGGAACACCCAGCAAGATCCCCGTCGCAGGCGTAGGATCTTGACTGACAAATAATACTCGCCGACCGAGGTTAGCTTGTTGTTTAGCGGCGGCGATCGCTACTGTAGTACGACCGGAGCCGCCTTTACCAAGGAAGGTGAGAATTTGGGGCATATTATTCTACAACTTTGAGTTCATCTTCAAAAAACCAGGTACTAGTCTTGTCTTCAAATTCGACGACGGCACCAACACCACTACCGTCAGTCATTTTAAAATCTTTAACTGTACCTACTTTACCTAGTTTACTCACAACGCCGTTCGATACCTTATCTCTGAGGCGATAAACTTTGACTTGTTGTCCGATTTCCATTTAACTTAAATTTTTTTGATATTCTCCATCCCACAGTTTACCCGAATTCTACACTCAGTTTCGCGCTCTAGTCTCGATCGTTTTTGGGTAAAATAGCTATGATGACCTCTCACCTCAATATTCCTATCCCCTATTCTCTATTCCCTATCCCCTTCCGCCACTATCCAATCTAGCGACACACTAGTCTAGTAGCCATGTTCCAGTCCGAACTACCCAGATACCTGCCTACCGCAGACGAATTACCTTGCTCTGACGATACTCCAGTGGATAACGAACTTCAAGAATTGATACCTGGCTTACTCAAATCAATTTTACAGATTTTGTGGGCAGAACGGATGGATTGGTTTTTTGGAATCGATATGGGTGTCTATTATCATCCAGAACAGCCTGCAATCGTCCCTGATGGCTTCCTCAGTCTGGGTGTGGAGAGATTATTCTATGATGAGGAGCTACGCCCTAGTTATGTGCTGTGGGAAGAGCAAGTCGTGCCCAGTTTTGTGCTAGAAGTAGTTTCGATTACTCCAGGGCGGGAATATACCAGCAAGCTCGATGAATCTGCCAGAATGGGAGTCCCGATCTTCGCGAGTAATAAGTAACAAGTAACAAGTAATAAGTAATAAGTAACAAGTAATAAGTAATAAGTAATAAGTAATAAGTAATAAGCATTGAAAAACTATGTTGATGAGTTACTCGGAATGAATGATGTCGATCGATCGCCGATTAATTGTTGAATGGTTTGGCGTAATTGTTTTAATTTGGCTGGTTTGGATAAGTATTCGTTGGCTCCACTAGCTAGACAGGTTTCTCGATCTCCTGGCATGGCTAAGGCGGTGAGAGCGATGATTGGGGTGTGCATGATTTCGGGGATATGGCGGATTTTGTCGATCGCTTCGAGTCCATCCATTCCGGGCATTTGAATATCCATTAAGATCAGATCTGGTTGATGCAATTGGGCGAGTTTTATTACTTCGATGCCATCATTTGCCACAATCAGATCATAGCCTGAATGGGTTAGGTAGAGGGAAAAGGTTTCGATATTAGTTTTGTTGTCTTCTGCTAATAAAATTAGCGGTTTTTCACGTTGACAATTTGGCTGCTCTATGGTTTCGGATTCAGTTAAGGATGGTTGGATCGATGAAGTTGTGAAGGATAAATTTTCGGAGATCAATCTAGGTACTCGACTTTCACTTTCTGGCTCTTTGTCAATCTGTAGTTTAGGGATTGGCTGTTGCTGTTGCTGTTGTTGTTGGAGGGGAATTGATGGCAAGGAGCAGACGGCAACATAAGGTAAAGTGATGGTAAAACAGCTACCTTGTCCTGGGGTACTAGTAACTTTAATATTGCCATTTTGGGCTTCTACTAATCTTTTTACTAATGCTAAACCTAATCCGGTGCCATTATATTGACGGCTGAGACTACTATCAATTTGGACAAAGGATTGAAAGAGTTTGGGCATGTTTTCTTGGGCGATGCCAATACCAGTATCGATCACTTTGAACTGAAGTAAAGATCGATCGAAATCGCGATTTACTGATAGGCTTACTTTACCGCCAGCGGGGGTGAATTTAACGGCGTTGTTGAGGAGATTGATTAACATCTGACGCACCCGCAATTCATCGATCGAGATTTTATCTTCGTCTGGGGGGATGTGAGTTTCGATCTGAATATTTTTACCCATCGCTAGTTGACGAACGAATGTTAAACTAGAGTCACAGATGTGCGAGACAGAGGTGGTGACAACATTTAGCTCTAAATGACCAGATTCAATTTTAGCTAAGTCCAAAATTTCGGTAATTAAATCTAACAAGTGCTGTCCACTTTGTTCGATCGTGGCAATTGATGTTTGTTGGAGCTTATTTAGTTCTCCATAAATACTCTCTTGCAATCCTTCTGATAATCCTAGTATTGCATTCAGCGGCGTGCGCAATTCGTGACTCATCACTGCTAGAAATTCACTTTTTGCCTGATTTGCCTCATCGGCTAATCGTTGGGCTTCCTTAGCATTTTCGAGCAATTGGGCTTGATAAAGTGCGACCCCAATATGGGTAGCAATCTGATGCGCAAAATCAATCTCCCAATCTTTCCACTCACGGGGATTAGCACATTGATGGATACATAAAAATCCCCATAAATTATCCTTCAATCGTAAAGGTATGATTAAATTAGCTCGAACATCAAACTGGGCGAGGATATCAATATGGCATTGTGATAATTCGGCGGTGTAAATATCTGCGACTGCTTGAATTTTTCCGGCATTATAATCTGCGGCAAATCGATCGCCAAAACAATGATCTTGGATTTTGTAGGTGAGAGCTGATGGATACAGTGGATTGACATCTTCTGATATAAATTCTCCGATTCCATACTCAGATTCAGGATCGAAACGAAAAATCCCCACCCGATCTGCACTCATAAACTCGCGGACTTCGAGCGTGGTAGCGGCAAAAATTTGATTCAAATCTAGAGACTCCCGAATCTTGCCAATCACTCCCGCTAGGGCTTGTTGTTGCTCTTCCATTACGGGGACGCGACTGGCTTTGTGTTGGGTGATTTCTAGTAGTTCTGCTTGTTGAAGTGCAGCTCCTAAATGTTTACCCATTTGAGTCACAAAAGCTACTTCAGAATTTTCCCAGATCCGAGGATTGGAGTGATGATACATCCCCAATAATCCCCACAGTTTTCGCCCGACAAATACCGGAACGATCGCAAAGGCTCGAATATGATAACTCTCTAATACCTCAATATGACAACGAGAGAGATTAGCATCATAAATATCGCTCACAACTGACACTTGTCGATCGCGATAACGTCCGCCTTGAGTCAATTGTAAATAACTATCATTCCAAGTAGTTGCTGTTGCTAGAATAACCTGTTCCCAGCCAGGTGCGATCGAATCACAATCAGTCATAAAACCACCACCCCAATCTTCATCAAAGCGGTAAATCGCCACTCGATCGATCTCCAGTAATTGCCGTACTTCCTCAGTAGCTGTCCGAATTGTAGTTTTTACATCCCAAGCATTCTGCAAAGTACCCAAGACTCTCGCTAGAGCGCGTTGTTGCTTGCCATTTGCGGTAGCGTGTTCTAATTCGGCGGTCCGAATTTGGATCTGTTGATTGAGATTGGCGTTGAGAAATTGCACCTGTCTGTACAGCCGATGCTGTTTGACAGCAGCCGCAAACCGCTCACTCAGAGCCTGCGCCAGTCGAATATCCGCTGGAGTCCATGCCTGTGCTTGTCCGGTGCGGACTTGTCGCCAAGCGGCAAAAGATTGACGGGGAGCCATTTGTCGCTTGTCTGGATCGCAGGTACCAGCCCAAACTAGTTCGTTCTCAATATCACCGCGAAAAATCGTCAGACAACCGATCGATTCTGCGCCTAATTGGAGTGGAATAATTAATAATCCGCGAATATTAGTGGCTTCAAAAGCCGGAGTGAGCGATCGAAATAACGGTTCTTGATAAATATCTGCAACCGCCCAAATATTTGATTCGATGGCGGATCCTGAGGGCAATTCTGCGAGGGCATAAACAGATCGCATCCACTCCACCGACCAAGCTCTAGGTACTAAACTGCTACTATCTTGACTAGGAGTGGTAGCCACTGAAGTGAGATATTTTTGCCACAGCAGATTTTCTTCAATATAAGGATAATCGATCGGATCGGGTTGCGTCCCACAACTATACAATTCCGCCCACTGTTTACTACTTTGAATCGGTCGATCGACAGTAGTATTTTGGGGCAGATATAATCGCCCGCCCACAGCTTGAAAGATCGCCACAGTCTCATCCAGGGCAGCTTGTAGCTCTACCGTTGAGGTGGCATGGAGACGACTAGTCACCCGATTGAGTGCGGCTTCTTGGTGGGCTTGTTGGCGGACTCGATCGAGTAGCATTGACTGAGTAATTGCCACAGCCAATCGATCGACCACAAACTGAAGCGATGATAACTCGGTTTCGGTTACTTCCAGCCGATCGGCATGATGGCACACCAGCAAGCCCCATAGCTGCTCCTCTGGCTGGAGCGATGGCAGTTGACTTGTGTTTTTGTCTTCAATGACGATCGGCACCACTACAGAGGATTTTACCCCCATCGCCCGCAAATATTCGACATGGCATGGATCCACCTCTCGATACTGCAAATCCGCACCCGTACTTTGCCCATTTTCGGCGGATGCTAGCGGACTAAGGCCGATCGATTGAGAGTCCAAATCAACGATTGTCCGCACCCGCGCTCTTAGATATAATTCTCGTGCATAGGGCGGAATATCATCGGCGGGGAAATGTAAATCCAACAGCGAAGGGAGGCGATCTTTAGTCACTGCTTCCGCAATCACTAAACCATGTCCATCTGGCTGAAACTGATAGATTTTGACTCGATCTGTATCTAAAAAATCCCGCACTTGAGCAACGGTAGCCGCCAAAATTTCCGGTAGTTCCAACGATCGATTAATCTGCGTCGTCATCTGACTGATCAACCGCTGCTGACTAATAGGTAAATTTAATTCGCTACCAATCTGGGGGTTGTTTTCAGGTAAGAACGGCATCAATGTTGCTCCGAAAATCAAGGTGTCTGCTTACCTTACAATTCCCCGAAGTCGATCGATTATCACCAAATCGAACCTAGATCGATCGTCAACCCAGGTAGTACACCTTCCCCATCCAGAATGGTTGGAGATTGCAATACTTCGACATCCTGCCCTAATCGATAAATCTCTACTTGCTGCTTCTGAGGATCGATCAACCAGCCCAGGCGCACCCCCGCCGCTTGATACTCCTCCATCTTCTCTCTCAGTTTTGGCATTCTATCTGTATCAGATCGTAGCTCAATCACAAAATCGGGGATTACTTGCGGAAACTTAACACCAGCGGGGACATTTGCAAGCTTAGACTTTTCAATCCAGGTGACATCAGGCGATCTGACGGCTCCATTGGGAAGGGTAAACCCACCGGATGAATCAAAAGCTCGACCTAGCTTGGTTTGGCGATTCCAGATTTCTAGGTCAGTTCCTAAGCTTAAATTTCGTTCCGAACTTTCCCAACCTGCTGGTGCCATAACAATTAATTCTCCACTGGCTGTCAATTCTAACGATCGATCTGGATTATCTTGGCACAGCTTCTCAAACTCCTCATGGGTGATACGAAGAGTAATGCTCTGAACATCTAATAACAATGGTTTGGTTTCTAAAGATTGCATCTGTTACTTTCTCCCCGTCTAGATCGGATTATTTCTATTAGAACACGATTCACCATCCCCTAACTTTAGAACTTTTTCTGGGCATTCTAAATATAGTTGGCTCAGGTATATCACAAATGATGCATCCATCTGCGATCGTGGCATTTCAATTAGAATCAGCGATCGTTCGCAATCCGCTCATCGTCACTCCAGATACGACGATGCTCGACGCAATCGCCCAAATGAATGCGGCAAATTCACTAGAAAACATCGATTTTGATCCCCGATTTGCCACGGGAGCGGCGACAACGACAAGTTGTGTATTAGTCGTTGAAAATCAACGATTAGTCGGAATTTTAACCGATCGAGATGTGGTGCGTCTGATTGCCGAACCTTTAAATCTAGCTGCTCAATGGAAGGATCTCACCATCGATCAGGTGATGAATTATCCGGTGATTACTTTGAGTGAAGATGCTTTCACCGACTTGAGTGTAGCGATCGATTTGCTTTGTCAGCATCGGATTCGTCATCTGCCATTAATCGATCGACACGATCGATTAATTGGCTTGCTAACTCGCGAAAGTTTGCAACAAAGATCCCACCCTAATGAACTGTGGCGCGAGCATGTATTCAAACTTCAAAAAGAACTAACCGATCGGCAGATCGATCAAGAACTACTGCTCGAAAGCAACCACCAATTAACCATGAATAACGAAGAACTCGTCCGTGCAACGCTGCTTAAAGATGAATTCCTCGCCAACATGAGTCATGAACTCCGAACGCCCCTCAACGCGATTCTCGGTATGACTGAAGGCTTGCAAGAAGGGATCTTTGGCGAAGCAAATCCCTCTCAACTTCAAGCAGTGCAAACGATCGAACGCAGTAGCAATCATCTGCTCGAATTAATCAACGATATCCTCGATCTAGCTAAAATTGGAGCCGGACAGATCGAACTAGAATGTGCCCCCACCAACATCTACGATCTGTGCAATTCTAGTCTCGCCTTTGTCAAACAGCAAGCGATCCAAAAACGAATTCGGCTCCAGATTCAACTCCCACCCCGCATTCCGAATATCTCGATCGACGAACGCCGAATTCGTCAAGTCTTAATCAATTTACTTAACAACGCTGTCAAATTTACCCCCATCGGCGGGAATATTTCTCTAAATGTCACAATCGAAGCAGACAACACAAGTTCGAGTTTTATTCGATTAGCCGTAATCGACACTGGCATTGGCATCAATAGTGCCGATCTCGATAAATTATTCCAGCCATTTATGCAGGTTGATATCGCCTTAAATCGCCAACATAATGGCACAGGTTTAGGATTAGCTTTAGTCAAAGGAATGGTAGAAATGCACGGCGGTACCGTGCAAGTTTGCAGCGAGGTTGGTGTGGGTAGTCAATTCATCGTCGATCTGCCAATTCCTCAAGGTGAATACGACGAAAATATTCAGGGACTAATTGCTCCAGCCTTAGGCTTTTCGCAACCAGATCCGCTCCAACTAGATGCCATAACTGGTGAATCTTCTGGTGAATCATGGACGATTTTGTTAGCCGAAGATAATGAAGCAAATATCAGCAGCATTTCCAGTTATCTCAAAGCCAAAGGATATCAAACTATCCTCGCCAGAAATGGTTTAGAAGCAATTAATATCGCCCAATCGCAACTACCCAGCCTAATTTTAATGGACATCCAAATGCCCAAAATGGACGGGCTAGAAGCAATTCGTCACATCCGCAACAACCCCCAATTAAATCAGATCCCGATCGTTGCACTGACTGCTTTAGCCATGAGTGGCGATCGCGAAAAATGCCTCGAAGCTGGCGCAAACGACTACCTCACCAAACCAGTCAAACTCAAGCAATTAGCAACTACTATTCAACAGTTTTTAACTGTAGATGCAGCGATCTCCAAGTAATAAATAATAAGTAATAACCATCTTCCTCTCCCATCTCCCATCTCCCATCTCCCCATGAACAACTCAATCCTAGTCATTGATGACGAACCGAATAACTTTGAAGTAATTGAGACATTACTATCGATCGATAACTATGATGTCTATTATGCTAGTAATGGAGAAGAAGCACTTTCCTCATTAGACGCATTTAATCCAGACGTGATTTTACTGGATCTAATGATGCCTGTGATGGATGGATTAGAAGTATGTAATCGGATTAAATTGATGCGAAAATGGAAGTCTATTCCAATTATTATGGTGACAGCTTCTGCGGGCAAAACAGTGCTTGCTGATTGTTTAGCCGCAGGTGCTGATGACTTCATTAGCAAACCAGTTGATGGATTAGAACTTAGAGCTAGAGTCAAATCAATGCTGCGAATCAAAAAGCAATTCGATCGGATCGAAGCCTTAACCAAACTTCAACAGAAAAATATTCTTGGATTAGAACACGATTTAGGTGAATTAGGTTGTGATTTAGCCGTGGGTTTTGCCAATGAATTAAATACGCCTTTAAACAATGTTTTAGCACAGCTTGAAAATCTCGAACAAAATATTGACAAACAGAGCCGAGCGGAAATTTTGACTTCAATCAAAATAGCTAATAAATCCGCAATTAATTTAGAACAATTAACCTATAAATTCTGGACTTACTTAGAACTTGCGCTAGAGAAAAAGCAATTTGATAACAAAGAAACTTGCAATATTAAAAATATCGTCGAACAGATATCAATCGTCCAATTTCAATCTTCCCACCGAGAAAAAGACTTGAAGATTGCCATGCAAGCTGCCACAGTTGCTGTCACTGAACAGCATTGCGAGTGGATACTCAAGGAACTATTCGATAATGCTTTTAAGTCCTCAGAGCCTGGACTAGCTATCAAGATTCACGGTAGAATTATCGATCGATCCTATCATCTCTGGATTAGCGATCTTCAAAATGAAATCATCGAATGTCAAGAATTGATCATCGGCTTGAAAATTGTCAAGAAGATAGTTGATATTTATGAGGGATCTTTTGCCAGAACTATTGTCGGTGAAGATAAAATGATTTGTGTTACTCTTCCGTTAGCGTAGGCAGCAGATTGATCAGTAATAAGTTCGACATGTGGTGAGGACAAAAACCCGACTTTTCAAAAAAGTCGGGTTTTTAGCAGCACTAGTCTGACGATCCTAATTGGCTTGAAGGTTGAGAGAGTTAAACACTCTGATCGTAAATTTCGCTATCAACTAACCTACATCATACCCATGCCGCCCATGCCACCCATGCCACCCATGCCACCCATGCCGCCCATACCACCCATGCCGCCCATGCCGCCCATGTCGGGTGCAGCAGCCTTAGGTTCGGGCTTCTCGACGACGAGAGCCTCTGTGGTGATGACTAAACCAGCGATCGAAACCGCATTTTGCAAGGATGAACGCACAACTTTCGCCGGATCGACAATACCTGCCGCGAGTAAGTCTTCAAACACGCCTGTCGCTGCGTTATAACCGATATTATCAGCAGAAACCCGCACTCGTTCGACAACTACTGAGCCTTCGACACCCGCATTGTTGGCAATCTGGCGCAGAGGTGCTTCGAGAGCTTTCGCGACAATATCAGCACCGATTTTTTCTTCGTTATCGGTAAGGGTAATTTTGAATGCGCGGATTTTGCTAGCTAGATGAATTAGTGTCGTACCACCACCAGCAACGATTCCTTCTTCTACGGCTGCTTTCGTGGCACTGAGTGCATCTTCGATCCGCAGCTTGCGATCTTTTAGTTCGGTTTCAGTCGCTGCACCAACTTTAATTACCGCGATCCCACCAGCTAATTTCGCGATCCGCTCTTGGAGCTTTTCGGTATCATAGACAGAATCTGTATCAGCCAATTGTTGCTTGAGTTGAGCGATCCGTTTTTGGAGATCGCCACGATTACCACTGTCGGCGACGATGATTGTATTCTCTTTATCGATCGTGATTTTAGTTGCAGTACCTAGCATCTCGATCGTCGCAGTATCTAAGCTCAGACCGACTTCTTCGGAGATTACTTGTCCGCCAGTGAGGATGGCAATATCTTGTAACATTGCTTTACGTCGATCGCCAAAACTTGGAGATTTAATCGCAGCTACACTGAGCACACCACGAGATTTATTCACCACGAGGGTAGCTAGAGCCTCACCTTCAAGATCTTCAGCGATGATCAACAGCGGCTTCGCAGCGCGGGCAACTTTTTCGAGAATGGGGACTAATTCTTGAATCGAACCGATTTTTTTGTCAGTCAGCAGAATCAGCGCATTGTCAAATTCAACGACCATCCGCTCTTGATCTGTGACAAGATAAGGGGAAAGATAACCGCGATCGACCTGCATCCCTTCGACTACTTCGAGTTCGGTTGTCAGCGATTTGGACTCTTCAACTGTAATCACACCATCGGTGGTGACTCTTTCCATTGCTGCGAAAATCATTTCGCCTACTTCTGTATCGTTCCCAGCCGACACACAGGCAACTTGGGCGATACCTCTACCTTCAACGGGTTTGGCTAGTTTAGCAATCTCAGCCACCAGCATTGCCACGGTTTTATCCATGCCGCGCTTAATCCCAATCGGATTACTCCCAGCGGAGACATTTTTCAATCCTTCGTGGATCATTTCTTGCGCGAGGACAGTAGCCGTCGTGGTACCATCTCCAGCCAAATCTTTAGTCTTGGCGGCGACTTCCTGAATCAATTTCGCGCCAGCATTTTCCAACGGATCTGACAATTCGATCTCTTTGGCGACGGTAATCCCGTCATTTACGATCTGAGGTGCGCCAAATTTCTTCTCTAACAGCACGTTACGCCCTTTAGGACCTAAAGTAATCTTGACTGCATCAGCCAAGGCGTTAACGCCACGTTCGAGGGCACGACGGGACTCTTCGTTAAACGCGATAATTTTTGCCATATTATTTTTTTGTAATCATCTCTTCCAAAATTTAGCACTCTATGACGAGGAGTGCTAAACGGATTTTGGTCGATCTGTGTGCGGTTTTCCGAACTTTAGGAGATGGGAGATGGGAGATGGGGGAGTGGGGGCCTAAACCAATCTAGATGTCTAAAGTTGACACTGGTAAAGAAGTCGATTCAACCTTAACCACAAAATTAGGTGTAACTACTGGCATATTTTTAGCTGGGTTAGCAGTAGAATTGGCGGTGGGTGCGAGTGCTAGTTCGGGAGATTGGGGGAGTTGGGTTTGAATCCAGTTGTCAAATAATTCATCCAACAGCACTTGATACATGTGTTCGTCCAATTTTGGCGATATCAGTTGGTTTAACCGAATAAAGCCGTAAGATCCATTCAGTTGAAATAGAGGGGACAATTTACCAGGAGCGATCTGAGAAAGGATTTGGAGGATTCCTGATGGTATTTCCTCGATCGAAATTGGCCCAATTAAACCACCTTTTGAGGCTGTCTCATGCTGGGAATATTCGATCGCCAGTTCGGCAAAGGATTGTTCTCCAGACTGGATCCGAAAGAATAATTCTTGCGCTAATAAACCATCTTCTACCAACAGCATCGAATATGTAAATCGATGTCTTTTGTGCTGTACCGTCTGATAATAATCACTGACTCGATCTCCCCATCCAGCTTGTTTGAATTTTTGGAGCTTGATGGTGCGGGTGGTAATGGCGGCGATTTGCTCCGCGTTCATCCCCTGAAATGTGACAATTCCAGCCACTTGGGGAGCTAGTAGCTCTACTTCTGCGGGAGTGGGTGTCAAGTCAATCTGAAATTCGGCGGCGATCTGATCGATCGATTCCTCAATGGCGATCTCTCGCAACAGTTGAGGCAATAAGGGGGAATCCTGCAACTGCGCTAACACCTGTGCGCAAGAAATTTGAATATCTCCAATCTGAAGTGCTTGGTTCATGAAATAAGCGGATAGCTGAAACCATCCCAAGTAGCGGTAAGCCGATTATAGTCGAGAAGAGGGTAGATGGGAGATTGGAGATTGGAGATGGGATTCAACAACATTACAACAAAATATTATTTATTATTCTTTCCCAGCTCCCAACTTATCCCTGCACCTTCCATTCCAATAAAAAACCCCTAAGTATTATTGGTTAATCTGGTAGAAACCAATAATATTTAGGGTTGATTAATTTGGGGGTAACTTCAAATCATGAAGTTGTGCCAAAGAAACCAAAAGTTGAACACACAAACACTCTGTACGCATATATTAACTCAAAGAACAGCTAGTTAATAGCTATAAAGGTATGGAAAAAGTAGGGGATCCGGTACGATCGTTATAATTTAAGAAGCCTACAATCAGACTATTAGCATGGATGCCGATCGAGCTATCGCAATCATTGAGAGCGTTTTAGCTCCGAAAGTATTGAATTACGTACAGCGCGAAATCATTCGAGGGATTATCGCCGGCAGCAGTTATCAGGAAATCGTCAAGCCAGGATCTGAGCAGGTTGATGCAAATGAATCGGAAAAATATAAAATCAGTTATGTCAAAGACGTTGCATCTGAACTATGGAAGACACTCACGCCGCGATTGGGCAAAAAAGTAACGAAAAAAAGTTTGGCGGCGGTATTACTTTGGTATATAAAACAACCAGGATTTAGATTGGCTGAGGGTGACGATTCCAGCCTCGAAGATCTTCGCCTGATGTCTCCACAGCGGAGTGATGATATCGAGTCTTCAGGAGCAACCCTAGATATTGATGGTGGATTTTATGGGCGGGTGGAGGAATTTGCAACTTTGACAGAGTGGTGTTTGGTCAAACGTTGTCGGCTGATCCTTCTCGTTGGCATGGGTGGAATGGGTAAAACCAGACTAGCCTGGGAGATCGCCCATCGACTAGATCGCCAATTCGATCGCACGATCTGGCGATCCCTCGTCCATGCACCTTCGATCACCGAACTTTGTACCGATTTGCTCCAGTGTTTGCAGCCGCAGCCGCTGTGGGATCTGCCGGATACGGTGGAAGGGCAAATCGAGCGACTCATCGCCTGTCTCAAGCAAGATCGCTATTTATTGGTATTGGATAATGTGGAATCGATTTTAGAGGCGCAAGTTCAATGCGGTCAATATTTACCAGGCTATGATGGTTACGATCGATTATTTAGAGCGATTGGCGAACTCCCGCACCAAAGTTGTGCGATCCTGACTAGTAGGGAAAAACCACATACTATCGCGCGATCGCAAATTGTTAATCCCCAATTGGTTCGATCAATGAATATCGATCGCATGACATCCCCAGCCGCCTATCAACTGGTTAAATCCTATGGTTGTCCACAGTTGCCAGCAGCGATGTGGCAGGAAATCCACACCCACTACGATGGCAATCCACTAGCTCTAAAGATTGCCGTAATTGCGGCGGTAGAAATGACTGGGGGTGGCGAAAAAATGCTCGAACTGTATCCCCTGATGAAACAGGGTAAACTCAAATTTCAGAATATCGATGATGTTCTTGCTCGACAATTTGATCGATTATCCGAGATCGAACAACAACTAGTCTACTGGCTGGCGATCGAACGAGAACCAATTACTGGCTCCAAATTACGAGCTGATTTAGTCCTTAGTCCTCATGTACCAGGCGACATTATCAATGCGCTCCAATCATTGTCTCGCCGATGTATCACTGTTTGTCACGAGCGAAAATGGTCGATTCAACCCGTGATGACAGCCTACGTAATCAGAAGATTAATCGATCGATTTGTCACCGAACTTTCACCAGATCTCTTGACAAATCTCTCTAGATCGGATAGAGAACACAATTTTTTTCATCTCAATACCTACGCTATCATCCAGTCGAAAAATACAGAGCGTGTGCGTCAAATCCAAATCCAATCGATCTTACATCCCATCCTCGATCGACTATCGACGATCTGGAAGGATCCCATCGATTTAAGTCAGCATCTCCACCAGATTTTGACCCAATGGCAATCTCTCAATCCCATCCCTTCCGGCTATCTGGTAGACAATATTCTGGCGTTGAAAGAGGGCGGAGCTAGGAATTAGGGGGGCTGGGAGACTGGGGGACTGTTCACTATTAAACCACCCCCTACCCTAGATATCTAATTCTTCACTAGCAAGGGAGTATGTTAGAATAACCTTGTTGTTAAGCCATGCACCGTCTTTGATTAACGTATCTGATATCGATACCCTAGCCCAAGAGCTAGCTACAATTCAACAGACTGGCTCCAAGAAAATCGCGCTGTTGGGTTCCCGCCATGTTCCAATTACTCATCAACATCTGATCGAAATGATGAGCTATGCACTAGTACTAGGTGGCAATCGCCTGATTACCTCTGGTGCTGCTGGTACAAATTCTGCGGCGATTCGTGGTGCGATCAGAGCCAATCGCGATATGTTGACAGTAATTTTGCCCCAAAGTCTCGCTCGTCAGCCGCGTGAGTCCCAAGATCAGTTGCAAAATGTCATGCATCTAGTCGAAAATCCAGCTCACGATTCACTCTCATTAGGCGAAGCCAGCGCACTCTGCAATCAAGAAATAATTTCTCGCTGTCAGCAGTTAATCTGTTTTGCTTTTCATGATAGTCGGACACTGTTGCAAACTTGCCATGAGGCGGAAGAACAGCGTAAAGTTGTTACACTATTTTACTTCGACTAAATTATCTCGCATCTATCCAGTTCGGGTTTAGCCTAAATTTCTGGACGCATAATCTCTGTTCTATGAATTTCGCCAATCTTTCTACTTCGACAATTTTACTCGGATCGATCGCCGCTGCGGCAGCTTTAGTTTATTTTCCCTACCTGTTAGTTGCCGTTACCCGCTTTCAAGTCGGGTTTGATATCTCCGCTCCTCGCGCCGCATTTGACAAATTACCCGACTATGGCAAAAGGGCAACTTGGGCACACCAAAACTCATGGGAAGCTTTTATGCTGTACACCGCAGCCGCATTGATGGCTTATGCCACCCATCAAGATTCTTCTACAGTAGTAAATTGTGCGATCGGATTTACAGTTGCGCGGTTATTCTATTCAATCTTTTATATCATTGATTTCCCGATCGGTCGATCGCTCATGTTTGGGATTGGTTCTGTTACCATCTTCACCCTCATGTCCGCCAGTATTACCAGCACCATGAATTAGGGTGTAGGGGATAGGGGATAGGGATTAGAGAGATTGTTTGACTAGTATTGCAGATCGAAAGAAGTTACAAAATAAGGCTATTCCCTATTCC
This sequence comes from Chamaesiphon sp. 336R_metabinner_41, assembly GCA_025359915.1. Lineage (GTDB taxonomy): Bacteria > Cyanobacteriota > Cyanobacteriia > Cyanobacteriales > Chamaesiphonaceae > Chamaesiphon. The sequence continues at coordinate 60,521 of JANYDE010000039.1, forward strand.
CTATTCCCTTCCCAAACTAAGCAAAATATCACTTAACTAAGCACATTTATGGCTTCTACATTTTCCTTTGATATTGTCAGCGATTTCGATCGACAAGAACTAGTCAATGCGCTCGATCAAACTAATCGAGAGATTATTAGTCGTTACGATCTCAAAGACACCCAAACCACTGTTGAACTAGCAGAAGATAAAATTACGATCAATACGTCGAGTGAGATGACGCTCACCGCTGTTCATGATATGCTCCAATCCAAAGCAATCAAGCGTAATCTGTCGCTGAAAATCTTTGACTACGGCACTATTGAATCAGCTAGTGGTAATCGGGTACGTCAGGAAATCACCCTCAAAAAAGGCATCAGCCAAGAAATTGCTAAACAAATTTCTAAACTAATTCGCGACGAATTTAAAAAAGTTCAACCTTCTATTCAAGGCGATGTCGTCCGCGTCACTGCCAAGGATAAAGACGAATTGCAAGGCGTAATGCAACGATTGAAGCAGGAAGAACTACCTGTAGCTTTGCAGTTTACTAATTATCGGTAATTAATGTTTTTATTCTGGGGTTCCCCCAGAATAAAAAACGACAAGACAGCACCGCCCCTACCGGTTGATATTAATACAGTAAAATCAAAAGGAATTGCTATAGGTCTAGATTGAATCAATTTCTTCCTCAATAAAGGTGACACTTTCCCATTTACCAGTGCTGTCATATCGCCGGATCAACCGCTGACGTTTGCCTAGTTGGTATACCCAACCAATTTCCACATAAAATGCATGTCCTAGAGCGATTTGGATGGGTGCGATCGAATAACCACCATCGGGGAGTAGGAGCATTTGATAAGATTGAGAATCTACCTCGTCTGTAAATTTTAGCAATCTTTCTGATCCCGTCACTGTGAGCAATCGACTATTCTCAAGTAACGGATAACCACCATCGCTAACTGTAAATGTAGATTCAGTATTGACAGCACCGGAAGCTCGACCATCAGCATATAATACGATCGAGTTACCTTTCCATCTGCCTGATAAATCTGCAATACTTAAATGAGGACGTTCTGGTGTATTTGTTCCTTGACACTGTTCTCTAACGAAGGTAATTCGATCGAGTTGTTGGTTGATATCGAACATCTTAATCATCCGAAAGCGACGATCTCCCGCCACCAACGAGAATTCGACGATCGATTTTACACCGATATTTATCGCTAATATCCCCGAACTAAAAGCACCTGTCTCAAAATAAATTGCGCCTACTCCAGGCGGGGTGTTGAAATCCCAGACGACTTCTTTTGGGTATCTTTCGGTACTATTTGGCAAAGGATAAAAGCGTTTCAAGACTAGATGAATTGCTTGGTTATTGCGAATACCTTCGAGCTTAATGACGCTGGGAATATCTTCGATTAATTCCCCTGTCGGAGTAACCGTGGTAAATGAGCCTACCCATTCACCTAGATTTTCCAGTACACATTCCCATTGAGATTTCATATTTTATTGTGACAACCTGTAGCGGCGGGTTTATACAATCGACTACGACGAAGCTAAAAATCTAATTTGAACCCGCCCCACCCCGCAATTGATTGGAGGCGAGAGTTAAAGATTATTGGGCTTGCTTCAAAGCTAAATCATACCTGAATTCAGCAACGCCGATTATTAAACTCATCCCCTTCCCCTAAATTGTGAGCTAGGTAACAATAATTGTAAAGGAGACGGGATATTGTGCGAGATGTAAATGAATGTCACAAAATGCAAAGTATTTTAACTAGGAGTCAAACTAATGTTCCGACCAGCGAATTAAGATGCTAATGTATAGTTAGTCACAAAATATTTACAACAAAGGTGAGGTAGTTATATTATCCACTGATGGATAATCATTTACGAAACCTGACTTCAAAATCAAACGTAGTTGTCAGTATAGTAAGTAAAATTCGCTACAGAGGAGACGACAGTTTCCACAATTTTTCTGCCTATCTTAACCTGAAATATAATCTAAATAGTGGGAGATGCTTATGAAGCTTGTGCTCCAGAGTAAGAACATCGAATTGACCGATGCAATCCGTGACTATGTGAATCAGAAAATCGAAAAGGCAGTCAGCCATTTTGAGAGCATTACAACCGGAGTTGACGTTAGTCTATCAGTTGCCAAAAATCCCCGGATTGCCGCGTCACAGGTAGCTGAGGTGACAATTTATGCCAATGGCGCAGTCATCCGCGCAGAGGAAGCCAGCGAGCATTTGTATGCGAGTATCGATTTAGTTGCTGATAAAATCTACCGTCAATTACATAAGTATAAAGAACGGACTTTTGCAAAAAAGGATCGGTTGGATGGGATCAAGGATCTTGGAGAAGAATTAGATTTAGAATTATTAGATTATAATCTCACTGACAATCGATCGGCGACATTACCAGCGGAGGTCGTGCGGACTAAGTATTTTGCAATGTCAGCATTGACGATCGAAGAAGCTTTAGCTCAATTGCAATTAGTAGACCATGATTTTTATATGTATCGGAGTGTAGAAACAGGCGAGATTAATGTCGTTTATCGCCGAAATCATGGAGGTTTTGGGACGATTCAACCTCGTCCGACTGCGGTCGAAAAGTAAGCGTTAGTGAGAGTGCAAAAAATGTGGTAGGGGTAATTCATGAATTACCCCTACCACATTTTTTGCAGTCGCAGGGATAGATCGATCGACGTGGGCTAAAATAGATATACTCTAACCCCTACTCCCCCCTAAATGTCTTCTCAGCCGCCAAAAAAGACACTTCTGGCACATCTTACTCAAGTCATTCAACGGACTAAAGTTAATTTTACTCGATTGGCACTCAAGCCCAATGCCAGAGTCCCAAAATTGCTAGTTCAAGATGCTGATGCGCCACAGCCAGACACCTTTCCATTGTTAGGGGAAAAATATGTACTAGGACGCAGCTCTCAATCCTGTGATATTGTCGTGCGGAATGAGGTTGTCAGTCAGGTACATCTCTCATTAAAGCGAGACAAAAAAAATGGTAAAACCTTCTTGCTCAAGGATGAGGGTTCGACAAATGGAATTTATCGCGGCAAAAAACGGGTCGATCGAATCGTGCTCCGAAATGGTGATACATTTACACTTGGGCCACCAGAACTCAAAGCAGCAGTAAAAATTACCTATCTCGATCCGCCGCCTGTATATCTGCGTGTCTTGCGGTATGGATTGTATGGCACGGGGAGTCTATTAGGTTTATTATTACTCGCCATCATCGCTGAGTCTACCAAAATTCATGTCAATCCGCTGCCAGATGCCAATGGGCCAGTAATGGTATATGCTGACGATCTGGAAGAACCATTGCGTCCCGCGAAGACAGGATCCCACAAGGATTTGACACAACTGACAGATTTTTCCAAGCACTTACCCAAAGCTCTAATTGCGTCCGAAGATAGTCGCTTTTATTGGCATTTTGGAGTCGATCCTTGGGGTGTGGGACGGGCGGTAATTGTTGGTAGGCAAAAGGGTAAAATGACTCAGGGTGCAAGTACTCTCACTCAACAGGTAGCCAGAAGTTTGTTTCGATCGTATGTTGGTAGTGAAGATAATTTCGCTCGAAAAATGCGAGAGGCGGTAGTAGCTCTCAAATTGGAAGCCACATTTAGTAAGGATAAAATTTTACTCACCTATCTCAATCGAGTATTCTTGGGCGATGATGCACATGGATTTGAGGATGCAGCTCAACATTACCTAGGGAAATCCGCTCGCGATCTTACTCTACCAGAATCGGCGATGTTGGTGGGAATTTTGCCAGGACCGAATATTTTCAATCCCTGTGTGGAAGATAAACAGGGGCGCAGAGGGACAAAAGCGATCGAACGGCGAAATTTAGTCCTGGGGAGAATGCTCGAAACAGGAATGATTAGTCAATCGGAAGCACGGGATGCGAGAAGATCGACGCTAAATTATCGAATTGAAGCTTGTGCGCCGAATAGCAATACCAAGGCTCCCTATCTCTATGGCTATGTATTTCAGGAACTCCAAGAAATTTTAGGCGTGGAGACAGCCAAAGAGGGGAACTTTGCGATCGAAACTGGTTTAAATCTGAAGATGCAAGCCAAAGCGGAATCCGCACTGCGAAGTAATATTGCGAATGCGGGGAGTAGTTATCGTTTCTCTCAAGGTGGCATCGTCAGTCTCGATAGTCGCACCGGAATTGTTAAAGCAATGGTAGGTGGTGTGGACTATCAAAAAAGTCAATTCAATCGCGCCACAGACGCCCAGAGACAGCCTGGATCGACATTTAAGCTGTTTGGGTATGCTGCGGCGATCGAAGGCGGTATATCGCCGGGAAAGAGCTATTCCTGCGATCCGATGTCCTGGGGGGGTAGAAGCTTTCCTGGATGCGGACATGGTGCCTCAGGAGCCGCTAATATGTACACGGGATTTTCGCTCTCAGAAAATATCACCGCGCTGCGAGTAGCGCGAGATATTGGTTTGCCCAAAGTAATAGAAACCGCCCATAAAATGGGGATTAAATCTAAACTCGATGAAATTCCAGCGGTGATCTTGGGGCAAAATGTGGTGAATATGCTGGAGATTACTGGTGCATATGGAGCTGTTGCCGATCGAGGCATGTGGCATCAACCCCGCGTCATCAAACGGGTGTATGATACTAGCAATTGCACCCTCAAGCAAATTCGGACTTGTAGAGTGATGTACGATTACGAGCGCGATGCTCCCTCTCGGCGAGTATTTAGGGCGGGAATTGCCGATACTCTCACCACGATGATGCGAGGGGTCATAACTAATGGTACTGGAAAAAATGCCGAGATCGGTTTAGGTGAAGTTGGTAAAACTGGCACGACAAATGATAATGTCGATCTCTGGTTTATTGGCTTTATTCCTGATCAGAAAGTAGTAACTGGTGTCTGGCTGGGGAATGACGATAATTCACCCACCAAGGGCAGCAGCGCACAAGCTGCTCAAGTCTGGGGGAATTATATGGGTTCGGTTTATCGGTAATAAGTAATAGGTAATCTCCCATCTCCCATCCTCTTCAAAATCTATAATCATATGAAAAAAACAATTGGATTAGGAATTGAAGATTTACTCATACCTTTACGTACTCAAATTTTAGCTATTGCCGAACAACATGGAGCTTATAACTTACGGGTGTTTGGCTCTGTAGCGCGGGGTGAAGCGACGTTAGATAGTGATGTAGATTTTTTAGTAGATTTTTTACCACAGCGCAATTTACTCGATCGGATTGCATTAATTCAGGAGCTGGAAGAGTTACTGGGTAGAAAGGTTGATGTGGCAAAACTGCCAAATTTACCTGATGAAATGAGAGCAAGTGTCATCAAACAGGCAATCTTATTATGAATAGAGATCGACGCTATTTGTCGGATATCCGTGAGTGTATTTTACAGATTGAAGAATACACGAGTGGTGGCAAAGAACTATTCATGAAATCTCGACTAATTCAGGATGCCACGATTAGAAATTTTGAGATAGTGGGCGAAGCAACAAAAAGATTATCAGACGATTTGCGCACTAAATACTCGAATATCCCGTGGAAACAGATGGCTGGATTTCGGGATGTGCTAATTCATGATTATCTCAGGATAGATCCTGCTGAAGTGTGGGATGTTGTTGCGGATAATTTACCCGATCTGAAAGTTCAGATCGAACAAATATTGAAAGATATTTAACCGCTAAATTTTCTGACATTCAGGACAATAATGGGTACCTCTACCGCCTAGCCGAATTTTCTCGATCGAAGTTTTGCAGACTCGACAGGGTTGTTTTGTTCGATTGTACACCCATGCCATGCCACCATAATTGCCGTTGGTGCCTTGGACATTGAGATAATTGCTAAAAGTGGTGCCGCCTTGATCAATCGATGTTTGGAGAACGTTGATGATGGACTCGTGTAATAGTTGCACCTGGGATATTGTCAAATTTCCAGCGGGTGTATTCGGGTGGATTTTGCTCATAAATAAGGCTTCATCCGCATAGATATTCCCGACTCCAGCAATCAATGTTTGATCGAGGATGACGGTTTTGATATTGCGCTGGGATTTCTGAAGTTTCGCTGCGAAATACTCGATGCTAAAAGCTGGCTCGAAAGGTTCTGGGCCTAATTTTCCCATGCCTGTCATTACTTGTCCAGGTTCTTTGCTGGGGGGAATCCACCACATTTGCCCGAATGTCCGCTGATCCACAAACCGGATTTCCCAATCTTTGCCCAGGAACAACCGCACGCGAGTATGCTTATGCAGGTCTGTATGGCTCTCTACCCATAGCAATTGCCCTGTCATGCGTAAATGCACTCCCAACCAACCAGCGGCTTGCTGAGTGTCTGTAGAGACTAATTCTGCGAATAAGTATTTGCCCCGTCGATGCCAAGTCTGAATCTGGGTATGTTGCAAGCCAAAATCGAACTCTTCGGGTGTATCGGGATGCGCGATGGTGCGTGGTAACAATACTTCTGTGCCAGTAATCGCTCGATCGAGTGTATATTTATCCAATCCTCGCCGAACGGTCTCAACTTCTGGTAATTCTGGCATGATTTAGTCCACACTGATAACTAGGGCATGGTTGAGAATCTATCTAACCGAGATTAGTATAGATCGAACCTTCCCTAGTCGCCCAGTGAGAGGATATCCTACTTTTTGGCAGCTTTAGCTGCTGGTGGTGCGGAAACTTCGGTTAACTCGCTAACTGCAAAGTTATTAGTGTTTACACCGCCAGCGGTACCACTGAAACCACTGTAGTTAACTTTATCAAAACGTACAATTACGTTATACTTGATGCCGCTTTGGTCGATCGAGACGACGCTACCAACATCTTGGAACCAGTAGGATTCTTTACGAAGGACGCGAACTTTGGAACCACGTTGAAGTGCCATAATTACTTTTCCTATTTGGAGTAATTGGTTGTTAAAAAGGGTGCAGCCGCAATTAGCCATACACGCTTATTTTCTGCAAATTTTGCCACTTTTTAGACATGCGGTAACAAAGCTTAAACAAATTAGTTGTTTAGGGAAAAGGGGAAAGGGGAAAGGGAGGAGCGAATATTGTCCCCCAGTCCCCCAATCCCCCAGTCACCCAGTCCCCCAGTCCCCAACTCCCCCATCCCAGTGAACCCCATATTTAACGCCGAACACTTACTCTTCACACCTGCATCGCCAAATCGAGATGCGATTCCGACGATCTTTGCTTTTCCGAATACATATACCGTGGGAATTACTAGTCTAGGGTATCAGGTGGTGTGGGCAACTTTGGCGATGCGATCGGATTTGGATGTTTCTAGGCTATTTACTGATGTCCATGAATCTTTACCTCGATCGCCAGAACTGGTAGGATTCTCACTATCTTGGGAATTAGACTATGTGAATATTCTCAATTTATTGGAGTTCTTGGAAGTTCCCATTCGCAGCGATGTCCGTGGTGATAACGATCCGCTGATCTTCGGCGGTGGACCAGTTTTAAGTGCAAATGCCGAGCCATTCGCTGATTTTTTTGATGTGATTTTAGTCGGTGACGGCGAAGATCTACTCGGCAATTTTATTACAGCTTACCAACAAGTTCGGACTGCCGATCGACTCACACAGCTCAAGCATTTAGCTCAGGTACCTGGAATTTACATTCCGCGCTTATACCAGGTTGAATATGATGGAGATCTAATTACTAGTATTTTACCGATCGATAGTAATATTCCCTCAACTATTACCAAACAAACCTATCGCGGGAATACCCTCTCTGCGTCTACAGTCGTCACTGAGAAAGCCGCATGGGAAAATATTTTCATGGTGGAAGTCGTGCGGAGTTGCCCAGAGATGTGTCGCTTCTGTCTGGCAAGCTACCTGACTTTACCATTCCGCGTCGCCAGTATTGAAGAATCGCTAATTCCAGCGATTGACAATGGCTTGAAAGTAACCAACCGTTTAGGCTTACTCGGTGCTTCCGTCACTCAACATCCAGAATTTCCAGCCTTATTAGAACATCTGGCTCAACCTAAATATGATGATGTCAGATTGAGTGTATCTTCGGTGCGGACGAATACTGTCACTGTTCAACTAGCTGAAACTCTATCGAAGCGGGATAGTAAATCCCTGACTATTGCCGTAGAAAGTGGCTCAAAGCGAATCAGAAAAATTGTAAATAAGAAGCTAGAAACAGATGAGATATTCCAAGCTGCTGCGAATGCTAAGGCAGGCGGATTAAAAGGCTTGAAGCTATATGGAATGGTAGGGATTCCAGGTGAAGACAATGATGATGTCGATCAAACAGTCAAAATGCTGCGATCTCTCAAGAAAGCTACTCCAGGGTTGCGTCTAACTTTCGGTTGCAGTAGTTTTGTTCCCAAAGCGCACACTCCATTCCAATGGTTTGGTGTCAATAAAGCAGCAGATAAAAGACTGAAATTACTCCAAAAACAACTCACTCCTAATGGTATTGAATTTCGTCCTGAAAGTTATAATTGGTCGGTAATTCAAGCGATTATTTCTAGAGGTGATCGCCGATTATCCCACTTGCTCGAACTCACACGGAATTATGGTGATTCGATTGGTAGTTTTAAACGAGCATTTAAAGAGCTACGCGGGCAAGTTCCAGATCTAGATTTCTACGTCCATCAAACATGGGATGTCAGTCAAATTTTACCCTGGAATCATATTATTGGGCCATTACCTCAACCAACTTTAATTAAGCATTTAGAATCGGCTACCGCACAGTTCGATTTGGTTAATTCGATCGATATGAACCCAATTAATAATTAATAATTAATTCAACTGTCCACTTGAATGACCACCATAGATATTCGATCGACGATAATGTGGTTCAATGCTAATTAGATCGTCGATATTGCGTGAAATAGTATTGCAAATAGTATCGAGGGGGAGATCGTTAGGATCGGTACCAAATGGATTTTCAATTTCGACACCAATTGCCTCAATGCCAAATAGGGTGAAACTAACTAGCGCGACGACTGGTGCTGTCCACCATTTTAATTCATCAATAACTTGAAAAGGCAACAATAAACAATAAATCAGCAATAGTTGTTTGAGGTGAATTGCATAAGCCAACGGGATTGGAGTCCTGAGAATTCGTTCGCAAGCACCCAGCATATCAACCATGCCATTGAGAATGCTTTGCAACTCATTCATTTGATATAAACTAATTTGTCCCTGTTCATGTTTTGCCTGAAGATAATCACTAATCCAGAATACAATTTCTAGGGGTGGATTATTCATCGTCTGAAGCTTGGCAAATTGTAGTGGTGAGACAAATTCTGCCAAGTTATCATCAACAGGCTGCGATCGCAAATGTAATTTAGTTGCAATCGCAAATGCCACCAATAACTTTAAAACTTCCTCTTTTTCATACCGATGAAGTGGATCTATTTCCGCAATAGCAACCCAAATTAATCGAGATAAATTACGAATATTATTGACAATAGTACCCCAAGCCTTTCGCCCTTCCCAAAATCTTTCATAGGCAGTATTTGTCCGAAACACCAGCAATAAACCCAGCACGATGCTGGGAACTACGCCACCCAATGCTTTGGCACCTACAGGTATTTGATAAAAAGACAAAACTGATACAAATAGCCCAAAAGCTCCACACCATAAAACTCGACTCATAATCGTCGGAATTACCGAACCTTGGACTTTGAAGGCAATTTCAAACCAGTTTTTTTGCTCTAGACTCATAAATTAGGGAAGAGATGGGAGATGGGAGATGGGAGCGATTCGCGCTCGTCGGGTTCCCCGACGGTTTAGCGAATCAAGACAGATGGGAGAGAGGAGGTAGAAAATAAGCAATGGTTATTTTACTTGTTCCACCCAGTACTAGATTAAAACAGCATTGAGAAGGATTGCATTTTTACTTATTTAGTTTCTTCGGCAAGAATATCTTGGGCTTGTCGATGTTTACCGTCAATTACCGCACTAACTGTCATATCACCCATCACATTAATCGCCGTACGACATCGATCGAGAAACCAGTCTACCGTAATTAGGATCGCAATATACTCAGTTGGCAACCCGACAGAGCTAAATACTAGCGTCATCGTGACTAAACCCGCCTCTGGTATCCCCGCAGCCCCCACTGATGCCACAATCGAAGTCAGCATCACCATCAACTGTTGTACCAGTGTCAGATTTTGCCCTAATACTTGGGAGATAAATAGTGCTGACATCGCCTCATACAGCGCGGTACCATCATTATTAAAATTGCTTCCAACCAATGCGCCGAGCGAAGCCGAAGATTCGCGCAAGCCTACTTTCTTAATCAATGACTCAAAGGTAATTGGCATCGTCGCTGTCGAAGAAGCCGTAGAAAAAGCCGTAATCAACGCATCCGAACCGCCTTGGAGAAATTTGGTTGGCGATACCCAAGAGCCGAGTTTAACTCTTGTCAGATAGTATGCAGCTTGCAGCAATAGTGCCACAATTACTGCCAATACAAACGAACCCAGAGCTTTGAATGGTGCAAATCCTTGGAGGGCAATTGTTTTTGAAACAATCCCAAAGACTGCAATCGGTACTAGGGCAATGACCCAATGTAGAATATTAATTACTGCCTCAAATAATACCCCAATTATCTGCTCGATCGATCGATAGTCATCCTTACCCTTATTTATCTGTTCTGTCTTAATTGCTCTAAGTACGATTCCAAATGCTAGCGCGACAAATATTAGTGAGATAACGTTATTATCTACCAATGGTTTAATGATTGAATCGGGAATAATATCAGAGATTAAACCCCAAGGATCGAGCTGTTTAAGCGTAGACTTAGTAGTTGGCGCAGTTGCCAAAGCTTGCCCAGCCGCACCAGGACGTAAAACATTGGCAACGATTAAGCCGATCGCGATCGCTACTAGTGTATTAGTTATCAATAAGATCGATAATTTGCGTCCAGAGTTACTCGGAATCTCCGCCGTTAAAAATGTATGCAGGATTGCTAGGAAAATTAGCGGCGTTGCTAATGTCCGAAGAGCCTTGAGAATCAGCGTACAAGGCAATGCTAAATGATCGATCGTCTCTTTGTCCAAAATTGGACTTCCAGCCCCTAATAATACGCCAACTATGACGGCAATGATGAGCGCAATAACAATTTGTAAATATAATGGAATTTTAAGCATTGTTCCGGTACCAATTAAATTAAGGAATAGTCGATCTAGATCGAGTGATTTAAACCATGCTCTAGCAACAACCCACCTATAGCTATTCGGAGAACTAAGTTTAGTTATGTATTTAAGTTATCACGATCGTTACAATTTGACATGATTTCACTAGAGAAATGCTTGTACGATCGTTAATATCCCCGACTCATTCTATGAACATGATAAATCTCCGAATGGCTCTAGCCACTATTTATATTTCCGGTTTCACTGCACTAGCATCAATCTCGCCAGTTAGTGCCGAACTCAAAATAAATTGTGTCAATCCAGGCTCAACTATTGAGTATAAAGAGTGTGCTTAACGTGCGTATCAAGCTGCTGACAAAAAACTCAATCAGGTTTATAAACCAATCTTTTCTAGCCTCACCGGAAAAGAAAAACAGCACTTAATTAATGCTCAATCTAGCTGGATTAAATTTCGCGATGCTAATTGTGATTTTGAAGTTTATCAAAGTCGTGATGGTACGGGTTATGGTGGATTTTTAAGCAACTGCTTAGAACGGATGACAACGGCTCGAACTCAGGAGTTGCAACAGTGGCAACGATGAATTAGGTAATAGGTAATAGGTAATAAAAAGCCCCCTTTACAAGGGGGTTGGGGGTAAAATCTACGCTATTAAGTTGTTGGAGGTAGAATCACCCGTTTAGCTAAACCTAATTTCTGTAATAATTTAATTGACCACCAAGTCATATCAATCTCCCACCATGCCCAGCCACCCTTCGCAACATTAGGATAAGCATGATGATTGTTGTGCCAACCTTCACCATAGGTTAATAATGCCGCCCACCAAAGATTCCGCGAATTGTCATCAGATTCATGCGCCCGATAACCCCACATGTGACTAGCTGAATTGATCAACCAGGTGCTATGCCATAAAATCACCGCACGTACAAATACACCGTAAATTACAAACGACCAACCACCGATCGCATATAATAGTAAGCCTACGGGAATTTGCAGGAACAAAAAGTATTTATCCAGCCAACGATAATAAGCATCTTTAGCTAAATCTGGTGCGTTGCGTTTGTATTCATCAATGTTGAAAAAGTTCGCTTTGGGGTAAAAAATCCATAGCATGTGGCTCCACCAAAAGCCCCGTTTCGCCGAGTAGGGATCTTTGTCCCAATCTTCTGTATATAGATGGTGCTGTCTGTGCCCTGCAACCCAGAAAATCGGCCCACCTTGGAGTGCCAACGCGCCGAGGGTAGCAAATACATACTCCAATGGTTTAGGTACCTGGAAGCTGCGATGTGTCAGCAATCGGTGAAATCCTAGGCAAATCCCGATCGATCCAAACAACCAGTGTAGGGCAATTGCGGCTCCTAGTGCCGACCAGTTAAAATACCACGGTGCCGCTAATGCGATGAGATGAAACGAGCCAAAAAAGAAGACATTTGTCCAGCTTAATGGTGTCGTATCAACTGGCTGTGAAGTAGTTTCAGTAAAATTAGCAGTCATAAATTAGGTTTTAGATTTTAGGTTTTAGCTTTAGGCGTTGGTTATTGGGTGTTGGGTTTTAGGTAATGAATTTGGAATTTTGCATCAAATTTCCCTAACCCCTAACCCCTAATCCCTAACCCCTAATTCTTGGACACAAGTTCCGCATCTAGGTATAGTAGAAATAAGGTGTGCAAGTAACGCTTGCATTTATATCTTAACAACCTTTCGATCTTTGTGCAAGTATCACTTGCATTTTCTTAGATGGCTACCGTAGCAACTCCACAGAAACTTCTCTCCATGCCATCTTCGCGCAATCTGACTCGACAGAAATTAATCTATGCAGCCATCGAATTATTTGCCAGTCAGGGGGTAAATGAGACTACTACCAAGCAGATTGCCGAATTAGCACAGGTGAATGAAGTTACCTTGTTTCGGCAATTTGGGAATAAACATGGTTTATTGTTGGCGGTAATTGAAGACGCGGATGTATTCGCCCAATTGGGGCAGAATTTGATCGCCGATTTGCCACCAGCGAATGGTTTGGCGCAGATGCTCAGGGAGTATGCCAATACTTGTTTGCAAGCATTAGAACAGACTCCCGCAGTGGTACGATCGTTAGTGGGAGAGTCAGGACAATATTCGATCGAAAATCGCCAGGGTTTGGGACGTAGTTTCGACAGGGCTAATCGGCGCGTAGCTAAGTATTTGAAATCGGCGATTGGTGAATCTCAATCTGATTTACAATTACCTGTCGAGCAATTAACTAGTTTATTAAATACGCTGTTATTTGGCTACGCAACGATCGAATTAACGAGCGAATTTCATGAGCTGTGGAGGGATCGAGAGGATTTTCTCGATCGAGTTGTTGCTCTATTTTTAGCAGGTACAATTTCTGCCCCAACTGCTAAATTAACATTAACAATTCCACTCGATTTACCAGAACCAATCGTTCATCAGATCCTCCAACAAGCAAAAAAACATAGTCTTCAGACTTACGCTCTCACCTACGTCTTATTTGGAGCGGGATTGAGTGCGAGTGAGATTGTCTGCTTGACTCGATCGAATCATCTTAGCACTAGCGATCGACAATTATTTCAAATCACCCAAGCATCGACACGTCAGGTACCGATTAATCAGTGGATTATGGGCAAACGCTACGGCTCATATCTAAAAAATCCCCTGACACAATGGCTCCGCAGTCGCAAAGATAATCACGAAGCTTTATTTGTTGGTGCAGATGGAAATCCATTAACTGAAACCCAATTGCGCCAACAGTGGCAAGAATTAGTCCGCGAAATGATCACCCCCACAGGCGAATCCCTAACCATCGAGCAAACTCAAGCCACTTGGTGCGTCGAAATGCTCACCAGAGGATTGACACTCGAAGCCATGCAAACTTTGACAGGATGGGAAGCTAGTCAACTCGAACCCTATGTCAAACGGGCGAAAGAGCAGACAGTATTAGCACAAGCCTTTAATCTCGATAAGACAGGGTGACTTGTGGGTTACAGATCCAAAGGCTTCTCAGAGAAGCCTTTAGATCTGAGTGGGGATCTGGGGATTTGTTACGAAACTGAGCAGAAATAGCATTAGCATCTAGTTTCGTTTCCTAGAGCGGTAAAATAGAAAGCTATAAGTAAAAATACCTGAACCACCATCTCATCTAACTAATATGCCAAGAACCCAGAAAAACGATAACTTCATCGATAAAAGCTTCACCGTCATGGCTGATATGCTGTTGAAGATGATGCCTACCAGCAAACGTGCCAAAGAAGCTTTCGTCTATTATCGAGATGGGATGTCCGCACAAGCTGATGGTGAGTATGCGGAAGCCTTGGATAACTACGAAGAAGCCCTGCGCCTCGAAGAAAATGATTACGATCGCAGTTATATCCTATATAATATGGGATTGATCCATGCTAGCAATGGCGAACACGATCGAGCCTTAGCACTATACTTTCAAGCTGTCGAGCTAAATTCCCGCCTCTGTCAAGCCTTAAACAACATCGCGGTCATTTATCACTATCAAGGCGAAAAAGCCGCCGACGAAGGCGATATGACCTCCAGTGAAGCTTTTCTAGGTAAAGCCGCTGAATACTGGATTGAAGCAATCAAAATCGCGCCTAATAACTACATCGAAGCTCAAAACTGGCTCAAAACTACCGGACGCTCTCAAATCGATATCTATTTTTAGTGAATAGTGAATGGTGTTAAAACATTCCTAGTCTCCTTTGTCCCCCAATCCCCACACTCCCATGTTAGATCGCGAACAAGTACATAAAGTAGCCCTTCTCGCTCGATTGGAACTGAGTTCTGAGCAAGAAGAAGAATATGCTGTCAAAATGAGTAGTATTCTTGATTACTTCGATCAATTGAGTGAACTCGATACAGAAGGAATCGAGCCAACAACTAGAGCGATCGATATGAGTAATATTACTCGTCACGATCACCAATCGTCATATCAAAATCTCACGGGAATTTATGATGCTGCACCGGATCGTGAAACAGATTTTTTCAAAGTACCAAAAATCATGGCTTAGATTTATTTTACGACTTACGAAGTACGACTTATTTTAATATTAGTAGAGAAGAAATTGTGTCCCACTCGATCGTTACCAATGTTTGCGAAGGTGTAGCTGACTGTGTAAATGCTTGCCCTGTCGCCTGTATTCATGATGGCCCAGGAAAAAATGCGCTAGGTACCGATTGGTATTGGATTGATTTTGATACCTGTATTGACTGTGGAATTTGTATTCAAGTTTGTCCGATCGAAGGTGCAATCATACCTGAAGAAAGACCAGATTTACAAGCAACACCCAGCTAATGATTCGTATTTTGGAAGGTGGGCAATACTGCCCACTAAACAACTAAAAAACTATTCACTCTATTTGACAACGATCGCAACAGCCGCGCACCGTGATTTCATAGGCGTGAGCTTGTAATCCTACACGCAATCGAGCAAATTCTACTACAGGCAATGCATCCCAGCCAATATCCTCGATCGATCCGCACTCCTGACAATGGAAATGGTGATGGGGTTCGACTTTGGCATCATAGCGCGAGACCCCCGCTTCGAGCAGTACTTCGCGAATTAGCCCAGCCGTGCGCAAAGCTTGCAAAGAGCTATAGATTGTCGCTTGCGAAGAAATGGGGCAATGTTGATTCAAATCCACCAGGAGTTGCTCGACCGTGGGATGATCGGTACGCGAGAGCAAATTGGCATACACTGCAAATCGTTGGGGAGTCACTCGCAAGCCTTTAGCTTTGAGCGTTTTGACGATCGCGTCTGTTGATGACTGGGGCATTGCGAAAAGACTAGGGACTAGAAACTAGTGGCTAGTATAAAGAGACACTTACTGTGATTTTCAATTATAATCCCGAAATTCCTAGGACGACAACTAAATTTTAGATATTCTTAATCTTGACTTTTTCCTAAATTGGAATTATTCTGAGATGTATAGATTTAATGTCACAAGTTACAGTTATCGATGTCGATAATGGTGGACTGTAGACTCAATATAATTATTTACTAGGAGCAAATCATGGCTGCGATCGACCAAGTGCCCGATGTTGTGTTTAAAACTCGCGTTCGCGATGAGTCCATTGGTGGTGAAAACCCTTTCAAATGGCAAGATGTAACTACTAAAGATATCTTCGCTGGTAAAAAAGTAGTCATCTTCTCACTCCCAGGTGCATTTACACCTACTTGCTCTTCTACTCACCTCCCTGGTTATGAAGCAGCATACGCCGAAATGAAAGGATTGGGCGTAGATGAAGTTTACTGTCTGTCCGTCAATGATGCGTTCGTCATGTACCAATGGGGCATCAAGCTCGGTGCTAAAAACGTTAAGCTACTGCCCGATGGCAACGGCGAATTCAGCCGCAAAATGGGGATGTTGGTCGAGAAGTCCAACTTAGGCTTTGGGATGCGTTCTTGGCGGTATTCGATGCTAGTCAATGATGGCAAAGTTGAGAAAGTATTCGCAGAAGCTGGCTACAGCGACAACTGTGAAACCGATCCGTTTGAAGTCTCTGACGCTGGCACCATGTTGGCTTATTTGAAAGGCTAATTTAGGGGAAAGTTGGAGCTTGGGTAGAGCACTGCAAAGCCCAACTCTGACAACTTCGATCTCTTTTGGCTAAAAATAATAGTTACTACAAATCATGGATTCAATCTACCAATTGCCAGATGTTGTATTTAAGACTCGCGTTCGTGACGAATCCATCGGTGGTGACAACCCCTTCAGATGGCAGGATGTCACGACAAAAGATATCTTCGCTGGTAAAAAAGTAGTGATCTTATCGCTCCCAGGTGCATTTACGCCGACTTGCTCTTCTACTCACCTCCCTGGTTATGAAGCCGCATACGCCGAACTGAAGAAATTGGGTGTAGATGAAGTCTACTGTATCTCCGTTAATGATGCATTTGTGATGTATCAATGGGGACTCACCCTCGGCACTCAAAATGTCAAACTTCTACCCGATGGCAACGGTGAATTTACCCGTAAAATGGGGATGCTAGTTGAGATATCTAGCGAAGGTTTTGGGATGCGCTCTTGGCGTTATTCGATGGTTGTCCAAGACGGGAAAATTGAGAAGATTTTCTGCGAACCTGGTTTGAGCGATAATAGCGAAGAGGATCCTTTGGAAGTTTCTGACGCTGACACGATGTTGGCTTATTTGAAGAGTTGATAGTTGATAGTTAAATTTTTAGGGTGAGATTAAATTCCCTGCCCTAGAAGCAGTTTGGGTGAGTATCGAGAACCACAGGAAAGACACACATGAGCTATGATTTTGACTTATTCGTAATTGGTGCGGGTTCTGGCGGGATTGCGACGGCGCGACGGGCAGCCGAATATGGTGCCAAAGTCGGTGTTGCCGAATACGATAGACTCGGTGGTACCTGTGTCAATCGAGGTTGTATTCCCAAGAAACTGATGGTGTATGCTTCCCACTTCCCCGAACTGTTTACCGATGCGGCAGGTTATGGCTGGAGTGCGGTTAAGAGTCAGTTAGATTGGCCGAAAATGATGACAGCGGTGAATGGTGAAGTCACCCGATTGAATGGGATTTATCAGCGAATGCTGGACAATTCCAAGGTAGAGCTGTTAGAGGGGCGTGGCAAGTTTATCGACCATCATACAATTCAGGTGGGCGAACGAACTGTAACTGCGGATAAGATTTTGATTGCCGTGGGTGGTGTACCCGTACGTCCAGATATTCCAGGGATCGAACATGCGATCGTTTCTGATGATATATTTAATCTGCCAACCCAACCGAAAAAAATGGTAATTTTGGGTGCTGGTTATATTGGCTCGGAATTTGCCTGTATTTTGAATGGATTGGGGACAGAAGTTACCCAGATTGTCCGCCCAGAAACGATCTTACGTGGTTTTGACAACGACTTGCGATCGGCAATCCAGACGGGGATGATTGAGCATGGTATCAAGATTATCAATAATGCTGGCGATTTATCGATCGAAAAAACAGCTACTGGTGTCAGTGTCACCGTCACCACCAAAGATGGAACATCGACAATCCTTGCTGATGCTGTCAGTTTAGCAGCACTCGGACGCAAGCCAAATACAGCTAATCTGGGACTGGAAAACGTCGATGTCAAAACCCATCATGGCGCGATCCTCGTCGATAAATACAGCCAGACGAATGTCGAAAATATCTACTCCGTCGGCGACTGTACCGATAATATCCAACTTACTCCTGTCGCTATTAACGAAGGTCGTGCTTTTGCCGATACAATGTTTGGGAATAAACCCCGCACCATGAGCTATGCGGATATTCCGACGGCGATATTTACTACCCCTGAAGCCGCAACTGTTGGCTTAACCGAAGAAGAAGCGCGAGAACTACATGGCGATGCCATCAAAATCTATCGCAGTAGCTTCCGTCCGATGTACTATGTATTGCCAGCTAAACAGGAAAAAACACTGATGAAGCTAGTGGTAGATACTAAAACAGATCGAGTTCTCGGTGCTCACATGGTGGGAGATCATGCCGCAGAAATCATTCAAGGTGTGGCAATTGCGGTAAAAATGGGCGCGACGAAGGCAGATTTTGATGCAACTGTGGGGATTCATCCTAGCTCCGCTGAGGAATTTGTAACGATGAGATGACATTAGTTGATAGTTGATAGTTGATAGTTGGGTTGTTAGGATGGGGCTTTAAACCCTTGTTCTTTCTAAACCACTAAAGCACTAAACCACTAATTTTCCACAGAGAATCACCTAAGTATTTTGCCCAATAATGAATAAGCCCAGGCTAGTTATTACATTAGGCGATCCTGCCGGAATTGGGACAGAAGTTGTGCTCAAGGCTGTGCGAGATCGCTCTTTAGCTGCCTACGATTTTACCTTAGTCGGCAATCTAGATCTATTAATTGATCGGTATCAGCAGTTGCGCCAGCAGATCCCGTCAACAGTTGAGTTAGCCAATCCGACTGACTTAAATATTATCGATGTACCGCTGGATCAAAACATTAAGAATGGTATTAAAATCGGACAAGGTAACTCCGCTAGTGGTAAAGCGAGTTTCGCCTATCTGGATCTGGCGATCGATCGAACATTAGCAGGTGACTTTGACGCAATTGTCACCGCTCCCATCGCTAAATCGGCTTGGTTGGCTGCCGGACATCATTTCCCTGGTCAAACCGAGTTACTCGCGCTCAAGGCGAATATAGACTGCTTTGGGATGCTATTTGTCGGTGTCTCCCCCCACACGGGTTGGACATTGAGAACGCTACTAGCGACGACACATATTCCGCTAGATCGGATCTCTCAAGCCCTCACGCCAGCATTGCTAAATCTCAAATTGGGGTTATTAGTTGAGTGTTTGCAGGCAGATTTTGGGTTACAATCGGGTACAATCGCGATCGCTGGACTCAATCCTCACAGTGGTGAAGGTGGACAATTAGGACGTGAAGAAGTCGATTGGATGGATGGTTGGTTGGAGACGGCGCGAGATATTTATCCACAGTACAAATTGCTGGGACTTTTACCGCCAGATACGATGTGGGTTAAACCAGGACAAGCTTGGTTTGGCACTCATCCCCAGCCTCAAGCCGCAGATGCTTATTTAGCCCTCTATCACGATCAAGGTTTGATTCCAGTAAAATTAATGGCATTCGATCGAGCAATTAATACGACAATTGGTTTACCATTTGTGCGAACTTCGCCAGATCATGGTACCGCTTTTGACATTGCCGGATTGGGGATTGCAGACGCACATAGTATGGTGGAAGCGATTAAGCTCGCGGCTGAATTAGTCGATGCTCGTTCTATATTAAAAACGCTTAGAAACTAGACTTTTAGAATGACGTTATATCCCCGACTTCTCCAAGAAGTCGGGGATATAACCCTCCAAAAAACCTAGAATTTCCGCATCAGTAGGTTGAGCATCAATTGCACCAGGTTGTTGTGTAGTCAAGGCTCCAGCCGCTGCTGCATAGCGAACTATTTCCATCCCCGATTTTCCCCCAGATCCTAACTGATGTAATATCCCCGCAACAAAAGCATCGCCAGCACCCGTGGTATCAACTGGATTAACCGCAAAAGCTGGTTGTTGTCCGATTTCGCCATCTAGCCAATACTCACAAATATTGCCGCCATCTGTCACAAAAATTCCTGAAGCTGCTGGTAAATGTTGATGCAGAGATTGTACTGACGTTTCACCATAAATTAATTCCGCTTCCTCTCGGGCAAATTTTACATAATTCGCTCGTTCTACTAATCTTTGAATTTGAGGAATTGCAACTGTGGTGGATGTCCAAAAAGTTGGTCGCCAATTAATATCCACCATGATTTTGACGGCATGAGTCTGGGCTAACTCTACTGCTTTCCAGGTACTCGCCGCACTGTTAGGATAGGCTAGAGCCAATGTCCCTACTAGTAAAAAATCTGCACCTATAAATAATTCTTCAGTTACTTCACTCAGTTGAGCATCCGCAAATCTCTCAGTTGGAATATCCCCAAATCCACCAAATATTCGATCGCCATCGGCTGTTCTTAATACTTGGACTTGACGAGTTGGAGCGGTAATATGATGTTGGAGTCCGGCAATATCTACGCCTTCAGCTATTAATTTGTCTGCCAATTTTATGCCAGCTTCATCATTACCAACACAACCGATAAATCTCGATATGTCTCCCATTTTTACCAGCGCACAAGCAACATTTGCAGGCGCGCCACCAGGTAGAGCTGTCCACGATCTGACATGCTCGCTGCTGACTCCGCTCTGATTGGCTAATAGATCGAATAACACTTCGCCAAGACAAATGACTGTACACATGAATTTTAGTTGACAGTTGACAGTTGACAGTTGACAGTTAATAAGAGGAATCGTTCGCGGTAGCGTCTCTGGAAGAGAATCGAGCCAAATTTTAAGATGAGTAGTAACGTAGACCAATTATTATCTAGTTATCATTATGACTTACCAGATGAGCTGATCGCACAGACACCAGTCGTACCGAGAGATCGATCGAGATTACTCGTCGTCGAACCCGAACGAGGTTATCAGCATCGCCACTTTCATGAGATTGGCGATTTTTTGAACCCTGGAGATTTGCTCGTATTTAATAATACGCGGGTGATTCCAGCTCGGATTTATGGATTCAAAACAACAGGCGCAGTTGTCGAAATTTTGCTAATTGCCGAACAGCAACACAACTGCTGGTTAGCACTCGTAAAGCCAGGTAGAAAGCTCAAAATTGGTACCGAAATTATCTTTGCTGCCCGCGATCCTGATGGCAAGATCCCACAGATTACTGCCAAAATTATTGGTAGAGACGAGCAGACGGGTGGGAGATTATTGCAATTTGATTTACCAGACAATATTCCGTTAATTTCCGTGCTCGCCGACTTCGGGGAAATGCCCTTACCACCCTACATCAATACTAGTACATCTACCCCCGAACAGTACCAAACAGTCTATGCAAAAGTGCCTGGAGCAGTAGCTGCACCGACAGCCGGATTGCATTTTACACCCGAATTGCTCGATCGATTATTAGCTCAAGGTATCAACCAAACCCATGTTACCCTCCATGTCGGTATCGGCACTTTTCGCCCCGTCGAAGTCGAAGATATCACCACCCACCAAATGCACCATGAATGGCTAGAAATATCGCAGGAATCGATCGATCTAATCGCCGCCACAAAAGCCGCTGGTGGGAATGTATACGCGATCGGGACTACGGCAGTCCGAGTATTAGAAACAGCCGCTCAGACAGGCAAATTGCAGCCTTACAGCGGCAATACCAATATCTTTATCTACTCTGGTTATCAGTGGCAAGTAGTCGATGGCTTAATTACCAATTTTCACCTCCCAGGATCGAGCTTGATGATGTTAGTTAGTGCCATGATTGGTAGACAAAGATTATTGGATTTATATCAGATTGCGATCGACGAGCAGTATCGCTTTTATTCATTCGGTGATGCGATGTTAATCCGCAGTAATCATGCGAGCTGAGATAACAGTCAATAGCAATTCTGAATCAAAAATCAGCAGATCTCTTTCTTAACTCTGCGCTCTCTAATGATGGTGTGCGGTTTGAAAAAGGATCTCTGATTGTAATTAAAAAGCGGTAACTTTACTAGTAAGGAATATAATATTTCTTACCAGTAAAGTTGATTTACTCGTCTCCAGATTGTTCAGTTACTTCTGGTTTCAGCAGTGGGAAAGCGATCGCGTCGCGAATACTGGCACAATCACATAAGAGCATCACTAATCGATCGATCCCAATTCCCAATCCGCCAGTAGGTGGCATCCCGTATTCTAGAGCCGTGAGGAAGTCTTCATCGACATCGTGAGCTTCGTTATCGCCCTCGGCTTTGCGGGCGGCCTGAGCTTCTAGGCGTTCCCGTTGATCGACAGGATCG
Organism: Chamaesiphon sp. 336R_metabinner_41; assembly: GCA_025359915.1. Taxonomy (GTDB): domain Bacteria; phylum Cyanobacteriota; class Cyanobacteriia; order Cyanobacteriales; family Chamaesiphonaceae; genus Chamaesiphon. Next base: position 82,993 of record JANYDE010000039.1, read on the forward strand.
GTTAATTCTGAGAAACTATTAGCTAGTTCGCGCCCGACTGCAAATAGTTCAAAGCGTTCGACGATGCCTGGTTTCGATCGATGTGGCTTCGCTAATGGCGAGATTTCCGTGGGATAATCGGTAACAAAAGTGGGCTGAATTAGGGTTGATTCACACTTTTGCTCGAATACCTCGTTCAAGAGTTTTCCGAGGGTTTTAACGTCATTACAGCCATGAATCCCAGCAGCTTTGACGGCTGTTTGGGCTGTCTCTAGATTGTCGAAGGTACTAAAATCTAATCCGGTAGTTTCTTTGACGATATCGTTCATCGTCACTCGTCGCCAGGGTGCTGTCAGACTAATTGGGGTTTCTTGATAGGTGATTTCCAGGGTTCCCAGTACTGATTGCGCGACGGTGGTTATCATATCCTCGGTGAGCGTCATCATATCCTCGTAGTCAGCATAGGCTTGATATACCTCGATGCTGGTGAATTCAGGATTGTGGCGAGTGGAGACACCTTCGTTGCGGAAAATTCGCCCTAGTTCAAATACTTTCTCGAAGCCGCCGACGATGAGGCGTTTGAGGTGTAGCTCGGTGGCTATCCGCAGGTACAGCGGCATCTCTAGGGTATTGTGATAGGTATTAAATGGACGCGCGTCGGCTCCACCTGCTTCTGATTGCAAGACAGGGGTTTCGATTTCGATGAAGTCGAGGTTTTCGAGATAGCGACGAATTCCGGCGGTAATGAGGGAGCGTTTTCTAAAGGTGTCGCGTACCGATGGATTGACGATTAAATCGACGTAGCGTTGACGGTAACGTTTAGCGACATCGGTTAAACCATGCCATTTGTCGGGGAGGGGGAGTAGGGATTTTGTCAACATTACATACTCGTTGACGAGAATTGATAGTTCGCCTTTCTCGGTGCGTTTAATCGTTCCCTTCACGCCGAGAATATCACCGACATCGGTTAATTGTTTGAGATGACTAAAAGCATCGGGAAGATTTGGCATCCCTTCCTCTATCTGTGGCTTACTTAGATAGAGCTGAATCGTACCTGTCTCGTCTTGAATACTAAAAAAAGCTAATTTACCCATCACCCGCCGTGCTAAAATGCGTCCGGCGATCGAGACGGGGATATCTACTTCCTCACCACTAGCTAAATCCTTATACTCTAGCTGTAACGCAGCGGCTTGGTGAGTAGATATCCAGTTGTAAGCGTAGGGATTCATCCCTATTTCGCGGAGTTTGTCGGCTTTAACCAGGCGCGTAGCCCGAATTTCGGCTAATGTCGAATGTGGTTCTGGCTGTTGGGGCGACTGTTGCTTGGACATATTAGAATCAATCTAGGCTGGACTTTATATTCTAAGCTCTATCGAACCTCACTGTCCTAATTCGCTGTCAACTATCAACTGTCAACTATCAACTAAATTAACTAGCAATACTGACTGATATCTTCACCGCATTCATCGGCGAGATAACACATTGCTTTGAACCGGAGCATGACAACTTCGTCATAGAGGGGGTTGAGTTTACACATCGGGGGGATGTGTACGAGGGTGTGTCCAAATAAATTTACATCGCGTTCAAATGGACATTGAGAGGGAATTAGTTGACAAAGTTTGTGAGCTAATCGGGGATTGGAAATTTTGAGATTGTCCAACCATGCACGGAGTGGTTTCAACATATCGAATTTGGATAAGTGTCGAGAATCAACTGTTGATTGTGATGTGAATCCAGTGGAGAACGAACTAGCAAGCTTAGATAAAGTAGAAACCATAATAGCTGTATTAGTGTTACCTGTGGAGGTCGTTAGTAATGACGACAAGCTGGTGTGGAATGTTCAGTTAGAATAAACTACGCAGGTTTGCCATCGATATCCGGACAAAAATAGCTGAGTTGACAGGCTGTTGTAGCTATATCGTCTACCAGTTTGGTACGGACTGATTTACTTACTCATTGGATCATGTCTTAGTTCGTGCTTTTTTGACAACGGTAAATCTACGGGGATATCATAGCTTATTCCTTAATCATTTCAGCGTATTTGGATCGGATAAATTGTATATTTGAATACATTTTTTTAAATCCAAACTTGCTCTTACTTAATATTTACGATCCCCTCTTAGTTTTTATGCAAACTTGACTGTTTTGAGTGGTTTAGAGCTAATGTTAAAAATTAAATTTATCCGTCGAAAGCATTAGGCAGATAGTCAATTAATAACAAATTTGTCCCAGTAGTGATATCCGCCAAAAGATGGAGCGGTGCAATGGAGATCGATTTATTAATTGGCTGATGGCGGACGATTGCCACGTCAAAGCGACAGGGCTGCTCGGCTAGGTGTGGGTGTTTGAGTAGGAATAGTTGGGCGGTACAGACGATTCTAGCTTGTTTCTGGGGGGTAATTGCCAGGAGTCCATCGGCATCCCAATTCGATCGATTTCGGGTCTTTACTTCAATAAATAACAGGGTGTTAGATTCGATGGCAATGAGATCGATTTCGCCGCGTTTCCATCGCCATCGCTGATGTAAAATCCTGCCGCCACGGGCGATTAACCACTGAGCGACGACTTCTTCTCCTTTTTTGCCTGTATCCATATGATGGGGTAAACCACCCGCCATCTGTAGATGGCTTTGTTTATGCTAATAATCGTCGCTATTACCAACAACCGGAAAACAAAACCCGCCCAACCCCACCAGCCAACAAATTGCCGTCGTTGAACACGCTGCAATCAAGGAATTAACCTGCGGAGGTTAATTGTGGGGTTGGGCGGGTTCAAATGAGATCTTTAGTACAGTCGTCATCAAATTTATAAACCCGCCCCTACAGTTTGTATTGATTATCAATTATTAATTATCCCCCAACGTGAATACCTGGGCGACGATTAGGATCTGGCTCGGCGCGGCGAATTACCTCGCGGGTGACTACGGCGGTATCGCCTTCCCCGAATAGTAAGAACCGCATCAGATATTGAATCGGATTGCCTTCTACCCAACCGAAATAAGCATGGGGATAGCGACCGGATTCATTATGGTTGCGAATATCGAGTAAAATGGCAGCAATCGTATTCGGTACAGCAGCTCCTTTGGCGCGAAGAATGCGATAACCACTTACCTTGACTCCTTGCACCTCGATTTTACCGACAAATTCGGAAGCATCCGAGATCTGAATTTCCAGGAATAGAACCGAGTCACTTTCAGGGATGTGGTTATCATCCCGCACTTCGCGTTCCTTCTCAAAATATTCTTGTTCGTCTCCAGCTTGCTTGCGGTTGGCAATTAGTCGCACGGTACCCCTGACATCTTCCTCGATGAAACGCCGCGCCATCTCGTCCATTTCAATCGTTTCGACTCGTAGTTCAGTCGATCGCATTACCCGCGATACTAGAGATACAAGCACGATCGATCCGATAAATAAACTAGCAATCTTTAAACCATCGGGGCGTTCGACGACGTTAACGATCGTAGTGTAGATAAATAATAGGGTAATTATGCTAAACATCGATGTTTTACCGATCGAAGCGTTACTACCTTTTCTAACTGACAGCGTTACCGCAAAAGCCGCTGAACTCATTAATACCAATACTCCTGTTGCATAAGCTCCACCTTGAGCTTCAACATTTGCATTGAAAATAATCGTCACAATAAAAGCAATCGCCGTAAATACCAGCACCAATGGGCGAGTCGCTCTCGCCCAATCTGGAGCCATCCCATAACGTGGTAAATAACGCGGCACAATATTCAATAATCCCGCCATTGCTGACGATCCGGCAAACCAGAGAATTGCGATCGTACTCAGGTCATATACCGTCCCAAAGCCGTCGCCCAAGAATTTATGACTCAAATAAGCTAACGCCCGTCCATTGGCTGGTCCGCCCGCTTGAAAATCGGCTGAGGGAATCAATACGGTGGTAATCAGACTACTAGTGAGTAAGAAAAAACTCATGATCAGCGCAGCTACTGTCAATAGTTTGTAAGTATTCTTAATTCTGCCGGCTGGATTGTCTTCTGTCTCACCAGGATTTCCGGCAACGAGTGGCATCACAGCAACTCCAGTTTCAAAGCCCGATAAACCCAGTGCTAACTTTGGAAACAGTAGTGCAGAAGCTGCAACCATCATCAATGGATTGCCGTGACTGGTGAACAGTTCGCGTTGCCAATTAGTCAGGACTACTGGGTTTTGAATAATTTGTTGAATACCAATCACAATCACCACTAAGTTCAGCGAAAGATAAACCACCACCAGTACAACAGCCAATCCAACAGCTTCTTGGAATCCTCGTAAAAACACCCCACCGAGCAAAGCAATCAATAGCAGGGTAATTATTACCTCGTTCCCTTTTGCCCATTCATGTACGAGTGAGTTCTCGATGATATGCGCTGAAGCATCTGCGGCAGAGAGCGTAATCGTGATGATAAAATCAGTGGCGACGAATCCCAATAGACACAGTACAAATAACTTACCCTGCCACCAAGACAGTAGTTGCGCCAACATCGAAATCGAACCTTCACCGTGGGGACTAATTGTCGCTACTCTCCGGTAAATCGGCAAGGCTCCAAATAGTGTCAGTAGCACGAGAATAAAAGTTGCAATTGGGGATAGCGAACCAGCCGCTAGAGCGGCAATCCCTGGCTGATAACCCAATGTCGAAAAGTAATCGACTCCAGTCAAGCACATTACCTGCCACCAGGGGTGAGTCTGATGATGTGTGCTATCTTTGGCGCGGTTCTCATTGAGTAACCACTGACCGATGCGGGTACGTTTTTTGATAGTTGTCATATTTGGGTGGAGCTTTTGATTAGGCTTGATGAGAAACGCTAGAAATGTTGGGTTTCATTCTTCAACCCAACCTACACCAGATTTTTGAACAACTGGATGCCATCGGCTTTGCCGAGCAAGGGATCTGCGGCACGTTCGGGGTGGGGCATCATGCCTAGTACGTTTTTGGCTTCGTTGCAGATGCCAGCAATATTATTTAATGAACCGTTGGGATTGGTGCCAGCGTACCTAAATAATACCTGACCGTTGGACTCTAATCGATCGAGTGTCTCAGGATCGGCATGATAGCAGCCTTCACCATGGGCGATCGGCAGATCGATCGCGGTGTTATCATAGCCTTGCGTCCAAATTGAATCGGTACTCTCGACGGAGAGCGGCACTCGATCGCAAATAAAGTGCATATCCCGATTGCGAACTAGTGCCCCAGGCAGCAATCCTGCCTCTGTGAGCACCTGAAAACCATTACAGATACCTAAAACATATTTACCTTGCTCGGCATGGGCGACAACCGCCTTCATGATGGGGGAGAATCTAGCAATTGCCCCACAGCGGAGGTAATCACCATAACTAAAGCCACCAGGCACGACAACCACATCTACATCCTGTAGATCGGTTTCTTCATGCCAAATAGTGCGCGTAGGTTGTCCGAGCAGATCGCGGGTAACGTATACCACATCTCGATCGCAGTTAGAGCCAGGGAAGACGATTATGCCGAATTTCACAATAAGTTGGGAGTGGGGGAGTGGGGAGTGGGGTGTGGGGTGTGGGGGTGTGAGGGTGTGGGGGTGTGGGGGGAGAGAAAATTTACTGTTCACTGTTCACTACTTCCTTTCCCCTTTCCCCTTTCCCCTATTCACTATCCACTAACTCAATTCGATAATTCTCAATCACTGGATTGGCAAAAAGTTGATCGCACATGATATCTAATTGCTTGTGTGCTTCGGCTTCGTCGGTGGCACTGAGACTGACTTCGATGTATTTGCCGATGCGGACACTTTCGACATCAGTGTAACCCATATGTGCTAAACCTGATTGTACTGCGGTACCAGCCGGATCGAGTACCGAGGGGCGAAGAGTAACGTAAATTTGAGCCTGATATTTTTGCTTCAACGGAATCCCTCAACTTTGCGATAATTAGATATATGGCGATTAAACAAACTTAAATCTACCACCCCCAATTGTAAACTAGTACCAAGCTTGCCTGTCGTTTCTGTGAGCCTCAAATTTTAGATTGGTATTCTCTTCCATCTCCCATCTCCCATCTCCCATCTCCCATCTCCCATGAAAGCCGAACGCACAAGCGCGCCGCAAGGCGGTCGAACTCGCAGTCAAGAACGTATTTTACAACTCCTGAAGCAATTCGATCGGGGAATTTCAGCTCAAGATATTTATGTCGAACTCCGAACTCGGAATCAAACAGTTGGGCTAGCCACTGTCTACCGTGCCCTAGAGAGCTTAAAATTGGAAGGGATCGTCCAAGGTCGAACATTATCGACAGGTGAATCATTGTATAGTTGTGTGCAAGCCGATCGACATCATCTGACTTGCTTGCATTGTGGAGAGTCAATTCCGATTGATGAATGTCCAGTAGAGCAATTAGAACACAGACTAGAATCACTCCATCGGTTTAAAATTTATTACCACACTCTCGAATTTTTTGGAGTATGCTTGACTTGTGCGCCGACAGAAGTAAACAATAACGACGAAAATCCAGTCATTCATTCGCATCACCATCACAGCCACGATCGATCTGAACAGAAACCTGTATGACTTTTGAGAGTTTTATGAATTCGATCGGGGTTGCCGATCCGCATGGACGCGGGTGGCTCTCTGTAGTGCTAACCTTTATATTCGCATGGATCGTCACCTACTTATTCATTCCGAAGGTACGAACTTTTGCCTTGAAAGTGGGTTGGGCAGACGAACCAAATGCAAGAAGGCTAAACCAAGAACCACGCGCAAATGCTGGGGGATTGGCGATTTATACAGGGGTGATAGCTGCAATTATTTTAGCAGGATGTCTCTCGCCGATCGTCCTGGCAAAAGTGCAAGTAGCCATCCTGGCAATCTTACTCGGCGGCTCCGTGCTAGTCATCGTCGGATTCATCGACGATCAATTTGGTGGATTACCACCGCTATTTAGAATACTCGTGCAGATTTTGGCAGCGTTGCTGCTGGTAGTCTGTAAGATTCAGATTCACATCGTCTACTTTGGTGCGCCCATCGATGGCATTCTATCAATTGTGGCTACAGTCTTCTGGATTGTGGGGATTACTAATGCGGTAAATCTAATGGATGGAATCGACGGTTTAGCTGGCGGGGTGAGTTTTATTACTGCCATGAGCCTATTAGCTGCATCCGCTCAATTTGAAGTTAGAGCAGCGGCTACCCTGATTTCCGCAGGGGTTGCTGGGGCTGCTTTGGGTTTCTTGCGGCACAACTATCATCCCTCACGGATTTTTATGGGGGACGCTGGAGCTTACTTTCTGGGCTATGTATTAGCCGCTACGAGTATTTTGGGTAGTACCAAGGTGACGACATTTACTTCGCTCATTCCCACCGTTCTATTATTTCTCGTCCCAGTATTGGATACTAGCCAAGTAATTGTCAAACGACTGCTATCTGGACGCAATCCGATGAGTTCGCCGGGGCGAGATCATCTGCACCATCGACTATTAGCACAGGGATTTTCCCAAAGAAATTCGGCAGCGATTTTGTGGGGAATTGCCCTAGCGGGTGGCATTATTGCCATGCGAATGCAAGGTACCAGGCAGATGGCAATTGTGGTGACGGCGATAGGCATTGCGCTGCTGCTGGTAATGACTGTTTGGCTGCGGCTGCGGGCTGGTGAGTCTACCGATATTTCTATTCCAAATCCAGACGATAAACCAAATTAGTTAAATTAATTGAGAATTGAGAATTAGGTGTTTAGGATGGTGATTGAGCGGATGCACTTTTCGCTAAACCACTATTCACTCTAGATGTCTCGGAGAAGAGAGTAGATATTAAATTGGAGCAAGGAAACTGACTGTACATAGCTGGTTGGGAGCGATCGCAGGGATTTTGTCGATCGGCGGATTTATCCCCTATTGGTGGGCGATTTGGCAGGGCAAAACTCGTCCGAATCGAGCAACATGGTGTATCTGGACGATAGTGGGTATCATCATCGCCTTTAGCTATCGAGCTGCGGGGGCTGAATCGACAATGTGGGTACCAATTACTTATGCAATTGGGCCATTTTGTACGGCGTTACTCTCATTTAAGTTTGGTGAAGATAGCTGGGCGAAATTGGATACGATCTGCCTGCTGGGAGTGGCGATCGGTTTGATACTATGGGTAATGTATCGATCTCCACCTCTCACACTGGGAATTAATATCGGCATCGATTTGTTGGGTGCATTACCGACGATTCGGAAATCTTTTCGAGAGCCAGATAGCGAAGATTTATTTTCGTGGTTATTATTTTGGCTCGCTAATACTATCAACATGCTGGCGATCGATCGTTGGGAGCTACAAATTGTCGTGTATCCTATCTATATGGTGGTGGTGACAACTGCGATTTGCTGGTGTTTATGGCGAGGAAGATGGCGGCGAAAAAAACAGAGCAGGAAAATTCACCTAAACTAATATATATCGATCTTGATTTATGGCAGATAAAAATCGCGGTACATTTATCGGCGGCATTTTGATCGGGGCAGCAATGGGTGCTGTCACAGGGATCTTAGTAGCTCCCCGCAAAGGGCGAGATACGCGCAAAATTTTGAATAAAACCGCAGCCGCAGTCCCCCAAATGGCCGAAGATATTGCCAGTAGCGTTCAACTTCAAGCCGACAGGCTTTCGGAGGCTACGAGCGACAGGTGGCATGATACACTCGATCGGCTGGCAACTGCAATTTCTGCTGGCATTGTAGCTAGCCAATCAGTTCGCGAATTAAATGCGCCCACTAATTCCAAATCATCCACCAATATAAACGAGTAATTCCATTCACTATTCACTATTCACTATTCACCAACTTTGACTCTCCTCGATCCACTGCTACTTCTTGGCTGCTCAATCCTACTAGTTGCTGTTAGTCTAACAGCACTAGTAGTTGCTGCTTTTCCGGCGATTCAGGATGTGTCTCGTGCGGCTAGGAGTGCCGAAAAATTATTCGATAGACTCGATCGAGAATTACCACCGACACTGGAAGCAATTAGACTCGCAGGGCTAGAATTAGGCGATCTCAGCGGTGAAATGTCGCAAGGGGTACAGAGTGCTACTGCGGTAGCCCAGCAAGTCGATTTGAGTCTAGCCGTGGTGAAAAAACAAGCGGGAAATGTCCAGACGAATACCCGCAGTGTGTGGGTTGGTGTCAAAGCTGCTTGGCAAAGCTGGCAGGATCGAGGCTAGCTTAATTATATTGTTGATGAGGTCAAAAACCCGACTGTCTTGTCTCGCCGCAAGGCGATCGAAGATTGCCGGAATTCCATCCTTTCAGAGCAAAAATGACGGAAGGTGTTGTAATAACACGTCTTAAATCTCTGCGAATGAAATTCTTAATCGTCGCTTTCTCACACTGGAGACGACGAGATTTGACCTTATAGCCAAGATTATTTTTGAGAATAATATCAGCCTTTTCAGGATGATTAGCTGCATAGGCTCTGAGTCGATAACGATTGCGATTAGTGCGGGTGATGCGCAACGTTTTAGCCGTCATCAGTTTACCCAAACCAGCCGCGATTTCAACTCCATCTGAGGTATAGAATGCCTCGGTGTAACCTTTGTCGATGCCTACATGGTGTGTTGGATTTTCTGTAGGGATAACTACTGGCACCTTTCGGAGACAGTGAACTTCTAATCCTCCCTCCTCATTACAAATTAATCGAATTTGACCACTAATAATGTGGCGACACTTGAGTTTTAGTACCACCCGCTTTCCTTTGACCAATCCAATCCCCAACCCTGAAGTGACCCTAACTTGTTGTAAGTTAAGGATCTTGGAATTCCGCATAAGTGCATGATTTCGAGAATTTGCTCAACATCAGCACAATCAACCACAGGTATTACCTGTGTGAAAATCTCCACCGGATTCGCTGTTTGGTGATTACGCGCCATTAGACTAAACAAAGCTACTCACTTATTGTACTATGAGTAGTTTTACTAGGGTATGGCGGCGGGGTTTACCTGTTGCGGTGGCGATCGCGTGTTTGCTACCGTTTGGGGTGCAGTTTAGTACCGGAGTTGGTACGCCTGCGCGGATTTTTACCGCCCAGATCGTGGAGTGGATTTTGCACTCCTGGCAAATTTCGGCGATTTCGGCTGGCGATGTAATTGTGTTAGAGACTGGGGTTGCCTATGTCGATTTGCCTTGTAGTGGACTCAAGAGTATGTGGACGGGGACGCTGTTTCTGATGGCATCGACGTGGCTGGAAGGACGGCAAATCGGGCTGAGGTGGGTAGTTGTCGGGCTGGCGAACTTGGTGTTTTTGGCGATCGCCAATACCGCACGGGTACTGATTTTGACGATCCTCACTCATGTATTACACCAATCGGTATGGGCGGAAATTTTGCATGTACCGCTGGGATTAAGCGGGTTTATCATGGCGAGTCTGCTGACTTGGGGATTGTTGCGATTAGTGCCAAAGGCTGGAATCCAGTCGCGGCAGGAGGATCGGCTTGAGGTTGGATCGATCGAGCTAAATTGGCGTTGGCGAAGCCTCCCTGAAAGAGGATCGCTATTGGGATTACAAAATCGCCCCCGAAATCCAGCGAATCGTCACAGCAGATGTGACAGCCAGATGGTTGTCACTAAATAATGGTAAAAAATCGGCTGTCTATTGGTTCCAATCGGCAACCCGCACGACGGATGATTTTAATTCCCGCTTTTGGGATGATGTCTTCCGCCGCGAATCCCGATGGACAATGGTTTCGGTGGTATTCGATCGGGTTACTTCGCCAGATTCGCCGACGGTGCAAGCGTTGATCGAGCAGACACATGATGAGATCGAAAAATTGAGAATTGAGAATTGAGAATTACGGATCTCTTCAATGATTCTTTGCTTCGTTTCGGTTGGAGACTAAGCACAACGGTTTTTGCATTTCTCTTTTATAGAAACACCATGAAATTATTCTTCAAACTCCTATTCTGGATTTTCAATGCCACCCTCCTGCTCACCCTCTGCGTCGGCTTTTTCCCCGCAATGCGGATGGCACTAGCACGAGACTCGATCGCCGGGACAGTACCATTCAATCTAATGCTGCCATTCATTGGCTTAGTTGGTGTGCCGATCGCGACGACGATCGCCGGAATCAAGCGACAAAAAGCGAAATTACCATTATCTTTATTTGAGTTATTTTACGCCGTTGAAGCACCAATTTTGACCGTCTGTGCGATTCGGTTATTCCGATTGCGCGATCTGACTCCGGCTACTGAATTTTTGCTAATTTCAGGACTATTGGGATTTTTGGGAAGCTGTTATTGGTTTTGGCAACAGCGTCAAGTTGATTCGGCAGCAGAACAACGGGGAAATTTATTCTCGCTGGTAGGTTTGAGTTTATTCTTATTTTTGTCGTTATACTCAGCGTCGATCTCGCTATTCTTTGTGCTACCAGTAGGCGTATGGCTGATTGAGAATATCTATATTCTTTTCATCGCCACCGTTCTGTTTCCCCTGTTTGTCTGTGGTTGTGCGATTAGTAGTTTACCGTTTGGAATGGTATTTGTCGCGCGAAAACTATGGTGGCAAAATCTTCAAGAATCGATCGAACGTTATGGCAAACGGCAGATTCAAGCTTTACTCGGTGGATTGGCGATCGTCTGGTTGGGAATGTTTATCGCCTTCCAACATCAGCCCCAAATTGAGGCGTTTTCATTATTAAAACAACAGCCAATCGATCGAGCTGCAAATCTCCAAAAGTCAGCCCAGATCCGCCAGGGATTATTAAATGCTTACCTCGCCGATTACCGTTACTTGCCAAAGGATCGATTTGTGCTAAATGCCTACCGTTGGCTCAAATTACCGGAACCGTTGGCAAATGGGCTTCAAGATGCTTATAGTCTGATTACTGCGCCATTTACATATCAAGGTAATCAGATCGATCGGGATGAAGCTGCTAAATTATACGCCGACTTTTTTGACATGCCTATTCTGCGTGGCGAAAGAGATACTATTCGTCATGCAGTCGAATCAAACTTCAATCGCAGTGAAGTTAATGCTGGATTATTGAGTGTCAATACCAAGCGAGTATTATTAGCCCAACAGCAGGTAAAAATATCGCCCCACGGTGATTGGGCGGATGTAGAATTACACGAAACTTACGAAAATCAAACCTTCGATCGGCAGGAAATCTTCTATTATTTCTCCTTGCCTGAAAGTGCGACAGTAACAGGTATCTGGCTGGGTGAAACTGATGATCGATCCCTGAGTTTCCCCTTCCAGGTATCTACCCGTGGAGCTGCTCAAAAGGTTTATAAGCAACAAGTTCAGCGACGAGTAGATCCGGCATTATTAGAACAAGTTGGCCCCCAAAATTACCGTCTGCGCGTGTATCCAGTCTTAGCACAAGGACAACCAATGAATATGTGGATGACGTACAAAGTGATGAAGCAGAATAACAGTTGGCTATTACCACATTTGAACGAACAGCGCAATGTCTATTGGAATCAGCAAACCAACCGCACGATTGATGGTAAGTCAGTAACAGTTGCAGATAATAAATGGCTACCAGATTCGATTGCCGCCGACAAATCCGCACCAGAAGTACATCAACTAACATTACCAAATGGTAATCATATTATCGCCAAACCCTTCGATCCCAAAGGCTATAATTTACCGCAAAATCAACGGCTAGCGATCGTTCTAGACAGCTCCTACAGCATGAATACCCATCGCCCAGAACTAGCTAAAACGATCGAGTGGTTGCGATCGAATATTCGCCCCCACAACCAGATCGATCTATATCTGACAGCGAGTAAAGCAGCACAACCGCAGTCGGTAAAAATTGCCGACTTCCAGCCAGACAAAGCGATCTTCTATGGATCGATCGATCCGCAGCAAATGCTGTCGCAATTCCAGACACTCAGCCAAGGAGCCGCATACAATGCGATTATCACCATTACAGATCGCGGTAGCTACGAATTGACAGCCGACAAAGGTCAGACAAAATCGCTCCCTGCGCCCCTGTGGATGGTGCATTTGGGCGGTTTACCCTCCGCCTACGATGATGCCACCCTATCGGCGATTCAACACAGTGGTGGGAGCATTTCCACCGACATCAAAACCGTGATGCAGCGGGTCGCTACCCTGCCAAGTTTGGGACAAAACACCTCATTATTGAGCGTCGTGGATAACTACGCTTGGTTCCTCAGTCAAGCAGCAGATCCTACTGCAAAGCAAGCCGATCAAGACTTTGACGCGATCGCCGCCCGACAATGGGTGACACAGGTAAGTCAATCCCTAAAACCAGAGCAGTTAAAAGAACTGGATGCGCTGCATATATTAGCCAAACGCTACAAATTAGTCACTCCCTATTCCTCGATGATCGTACTGGTAAATGACCAGCAAAAACAAGATCTCAAAGCCGCCGAGCAGGACAAAGATCGCTTCCAACGCGAAGGCGAAGATAAACCACAGTTATCCCCAGTATCCAGTGCTGCTTTCACACCATTTAGCAATGTTTCGTCAACGCCGGAGCCTGCTGAATGGTTATTACTAGCAATCTTGATTGTGATGTTGGGGCTGGTTTCTCAGCGCAATGCTACAAGCTAACTTGTTAAGCTTAGTTGATAAAATATTACTCTAATGATGCATCTAAATCTATGCGCCGCGATACAGCAATTCCAATTTGGAGCATCAGCGGCACATGGATAGTAATCAGGGAAAAAGTAATACTCAAACACTTTTTGGGATGATGAAAGTGCCAACAGTGCCACAAATCCGTAATATTATGGTTATGGACGGGATTTCAGCAACCTCAATATACTCACATCTTGCACCAATGCATAGATACTAGAATTGAATCGAAATTAATTCTAACGCCAGCCCCTGAGAAGCCAGCAGATCTCGTTTACTCTCTATTTCTACTAGCAATAAGTTGACAGCGGTTTTGGGAAGTAGTTGCTG
>JANYDE010000061.1 GCA_025359915.1 Chamaesiphon sp. 336R_metabinner_41
CACCGCCGAACTCCAAGCGGTAAATTCCAGCTTGCAACAGGAAATTAACGATCGCAAACAGGTAGAAATTGCCCTCCGTCAAAGTGAGGAACAACTACGACTGATTACCAACGCGCTCCCAGTCTTAATCGCCTATGTAGACGATCAAGAGTGTTATCAATTTAATAATCAAGCCTATGCAAACTGGTTGGGACAGCCACTAAGTTCGATCCACGGCTCCCAAATGCGTCAAGTCTGGGGAGAAGATTGTTATCGGCGAATGCAGCCCCATATTAATACCGCCCTCGCAGGGAAAGTCGTCACCTACGAGAATGAAATTATCCTCCAAGATGGGAGTACTCGATCGGTTAGCATTAATTATATTCCCCATATCGACAACGACGATGCTGCGCCGCAGCCGATCCGCGAACGAGTCAGCGGTTTCTTTGCCTTGACTAGCGATATCAGCGATCGAAAAGCGATCGAGCGGATGAAGGATGAATTTATTTCCGTCGTCAGCCACGAACTTAGAACCCCCCTTACATCCCTCCATAGTGCCCTAAAAATCCTCGCTACCGGACGCTTGGGCACCCTCCCCAAGGATGGACAGCAACTTTTATCGATCGCCGATGACAATACCGAACGTTTGGTACGTCTAGTTAATAGCGTCCTCGATCTCCAACGGATCGAATCGGGGGCAGTGACGATGGAAAAACAAGTCTGTAATGCTACCGATTTGATGATTCAAGCTGTAGATGCGATGCAAGCGATGGCGCAACAGCATGGAATTACCCTAGTCAATCAGCATTTAGATCTTAAGTTATGGGTGGATGCGGATTATATCGTCCAGGCTTTGACTAATTTAATTAGCAATGCCATCAAATTTTCCGCCCCTGGTAAAACTGTGTGGTTGACAGTCTCAGCACCGCTGGATGTTTTATTTCAAGTGCGCGATGAAGGACAAGGAATACCTGACAATAAATTGGAAAGTATTTTTGAGCGATTCCAGCAGGTGGACTCTTCTGATTCTCGCAAAAAAGGTGGTACAGGTTTAGGTTTGACAATTTGTCGCAAAATTATCGAGCAACATGAAGGTAAAATCTGGGTAGATAGTAGCCTAGGTGTTGGCAGTATTTTCTCTTTTACCTTGCCGTTGTATGAATCATAAACGTTTATTAATGATCGATGATGAAGAAGCGATCCACACAGTTGTCAAATTTGGAATTAAGTTAGCAGCCGGGTGGGAGGTGTTATCCGCTAGTGAGGGAAAGACGGGGATTGATACTGCTCAAAGAGAACTTCCCGATGCAATTCTACTGGATGTAATGATGCCAGAAATGGATGGAATTGCTACGTTTAAGGCATTGCAAGCGAATCCGATCACTGCTGGAATTCCTGTGATATTTTTGACAGCTAAAGCTCAAACCGCCGAACGAAAACAGTTCAACGATCTTGGTGTCAGTGGGGTAATTACTAAACCATTTAATTCTCTCGATTTACCCGATCGAATTACTAAAATTCTTAATTGGTAAAATTGACATACTCCCACCACTTTGGCGGGGGCATTCTGCTGTTCTAGGTAAAAAACTTTTCCTATTTTCCTATCCCCTGACTTTTGCAGGAAGTCTATTGTAACTTACGATGCTGGAACTGTTTAAATTCTGACAGGTACCTGCTTTTGGTGGAGATATTCCTTGATCTCCGCCACCGTCAGTTCGCCATAGTGCAACAAAGAAGCTAGTAATGCCGCTTCTGCATGTCCCTCGGTGACGGCTTGATAAATATGTTCGCAATTACCAGCACCACCAGAAGCAATAACCGGAACTTGGACAGACTCGGCGATCGATCTGGTCAGATCCAGGTCATATCCCGCCTTGGTGCCATCGGCATCCATGCTCGTGACCAAAAGCTCACCCGCACCTCGGTTCGTGACCTCTCGCGCCCATTTGACCGCATCCAATCCGGTATTTTCGCGCCCTCCTTTGACATAGACATCCCAACCTGGATTGCTGGGGTCATGGCGGCGTTTGGCATCGATCGCGACTACAATACACTGATTGCCGAATAGATCGCTAGCATCGTTAATTAAATTCGGATTTCTCACCGCCGCTGAGTTGAGACTGACTTTATCCGCGCCTGCGCGTAATAAATCCTTGATATTTGATGGTGATTGAATTCCACCGCCGACAGTGAGCGGAATAAATATTTTGTCAGCAGTACGATAGACAACATCGATCATCGTGCCACGATCTTCATGGGTGGCGGTAATATCGAGAAATACTAATTCGTCAGCTCCCGCGTCATTATAAATCTGGGCGAGTTCTACTGGATCTCCAGCATCTCGCAGCTCGACAAAGTTTACCCCTTTGACAACTCGTCCAGCTTTGACATCTAGGCAAGGTAATATTCTTTTGGCTAACATATTGGAATCTTGGTATTGTTTGAGCAAGCTGGAATGCTTGAA
Organism: Chamaesiphon sp. 336R_metabinner_41; assembly: GCA_025359915.1. Taxonomy (GTDB): domain Bacteria; phylum Cyanobacteriota; class Cyanobacteriia; order Cyanobacteriales; family Chamaesiphonaceae; genus Chamaesiphon. The sequence continues at coordinate 2,444 of JANYDE010000061.1, forward strand.
CGATCGTTGAATTTAATGTCTGAATCCTGGGTACTTTTGAGCTTACCTAGTTTAACTCGATTCCCGTCTCTTTGATTAAGCCTGATCGATCGCCTTGAAATATTTCAGAAATCGTCGATCTGGGATAACGATTACAATCGAGTTAACATTGCTACTAAAAAAGCAAATATGCCACAACTCAATCATCAGATTTAATTCGATCGATAGAGATCGGCAATGAATCTATGCAATGCTTGTTTGGCATTTAATGTGAGTGTCGAGTCTTTGTCTGGATGAAATAATTCGGAGATCAGTGGCAAAATTTCTGTGTCTAACGCATAGCGAAAAAGATCTGTTGGTAAAATTAGTTGAGCAGCATCGCGGAGGTCATGCAGAAATTCTAATTCAAAACTTTTGGGGTTAGATCTAGCGATTACAAGTGGTCTTACCCAACAACGAGAGGAGACCGCAATGGTATCAATCACCTCCGCAAACAGATACAAATTATCACTTTGGCATAGCCGTTCTCGTGGAAAATCGAGACAAACAATTTGGTCTGTTTTAAACTCGACGATTGAAGATTTATCGATCATTTAGTAATTAAAAACTTCGGTTTAATGAGCAACCAATCAAATCCCCAATCTTAGCAAAATCTAATCACGCCTCACAACCGATCGTATTATTCAGCCGATCGACAGTTCTTTGGGATATAATCGTATTTATTACCACGAAAAATGTCACCCTTCCTGTATGACTTAGTTGGGTAAATCAGGGAGGGGATTTACCCATGACACTTTTAGGGGAATGAAGTTGGATTATAGTCGATCAAATGCGGCGAGAATAATTCGTTCTGTTTCTTCCCAGTTGATGCATTTATCGGTGACTGAAATACCATATTTGAGCTGACTAAGATCGGCTGGAATTGATTGTCCACCTTCGTGAAGATTGGATTCCAACATCATCCCTACCATTGAGGTATTTCCATTGATAATTTGTTGGATGGTGCTTTCAAAGACGATCGGTTGGAGACGATAATCTTTGTTAGAATTACCGTGGCTGCAATCGATGACGATCCGGGGTGGTAAATTAGATTTTTTCAATTCATCTTCAGCTTGTTGAACGCTGATCGGATCGTAGTTGGGTTTACCACCACCACCGCGCAAGATAATGTGTCCATAGGCATTACCTCTAGTTTGAAAAACACTAACTTGTCCCTGCTTGTTGATACCGAGAAAGTTGTGGGGTTGCTTGGCTGATTCGAGCGCGTTTAATGCTACTGTGACGCTGCCATCTGTACCGTTTTTGAAACCGACGGGCATAGATAGTCCGCTTGCCATTTCTCGGTGGGTTTGGGATTCGGTAGTACGGGCACCAATCGCTGCCCAGGAGATGAGTTCGTCGAGGTATTGGGGGACGATCGGATCGAGTGCTTCGGTAGCTGTTGGTAGCCCAATTTCGGTGATTTTCAGCAGTAGATTTCTGCCAGTATGTAAGCCTTTTTCAACATCAAATGATTCGTCCATATCGGGATCATTAATCAATCCTTTCCAGCCGACTGTGGTGCGCGGTTTCTCGAAATAAACTCGCATAATTAACAAAAATTTATCCTGGACTCGATCGGCTAAATCTTTTAATTTGTGAGCGTATTCTAATGCTGCATCAACATCATGAATAGAGCAGGGACCGACAACGATGAATTTACGATTGTCTTGGAAATCTAAGATTTTTTGAATTTGTTGGCGATAGTTAACGATGCGTTGTTCTAAGGCTGGAGATAGCGGTAATTTTTCTTTGAGTTCTTTGGGCGTGATCAAGATTTTTGAGTAGTTGATATTTGTGTCGCCAAGAACGTTGGAATCCATGATATTTTCAAGGCTCTGAATATCTCGATCTGATGTCTGATTTTGCATGGTTGGAGGTATGGAAATAGTGATGTTGAATACTTGATTGAGGCAATTTGCCGATCGAACTGGAGCTTACCCTTTAAAATCTAGCGTTCGTACTTTAGTCTCGATCGCAGCAATGCTCATTAATGAACAGCTACGCCAACGCTAGTGAGATTGTTCGGTATATCTAAGTAACTTTATCGGGGGGAAAGGAGTAAGCATCGATCGATCTATTGTCCTCAATTGGACATGGTGAATTGCTAGATTTTAAATCGATGCCAACTGAATAAATACATGGAATTCTAATATTTTGGTTAGTTAAGCAAATTATGCTAAAAACTTGGTGCTGTCCCACTTTTTGGGACATTTTACGGAGATCGACGATCTGCTTTTGTTTATTATATCGAAAATCTGTCAGGGAATGCTAACAACTCTCGCTCGATTCAAGCCAATACTGTGCGCAAGGCTCCAAGCTGCTCTGATACGATCCGATAGTAGATCCAAGTTCCGCGTCGCTCTTTTGCTAGCAAACCAGCTTCATACATGACTTTGAGATGATGGCTGACAGTTGGCTGCGATAGCCCCAATGTCTCGACTAATTCACACGCACAGACTTCCCCACTCGGCTGTGCTGCAATCAAACTCAATAGTTGTAATCGCGCTGGTTCGCCTAATACCCGAAAAATTGTCGCTAATTGAGTAGCTTCATCGGAAGTAATTCGCCCAGCTAGTAAAGGAGGACAACAGGTAACTATCGGTTGAGATGGCTGCATATTAATAATGAACTAATGAGATAATTGGTACATCAGGCAATCGAGATCGACCATTGAGATCGTCTAATTCAATTACAAAGGCACAGCCTACCAACTCGCAGCCAATCTCTTGCAATAATTTAGCTGTCGCCGCCGCCGTTCCCCCAGTTGCGATCAAATCATCGACGATCAAAATGCGACTACCTGGAACTACTGCATCCTGGTGAATTTCGAGCTGATCGGTACCATATTCTAGCGCGTATTCCACCGTATATACATCCGCTGGTAATTTCCCTGGTTTCCGTACGGGAATAAACCCAATCCCTAACTTATAAGCCAGTGCAGCCCCAAAAATAAACCCCCGCGACTCCATCCCGACAATATACTCCGGTTGCCAATCTCGAACCTGATTTGCGAGGGTATCGATCGAGTACTGTAACCCCGCTGGATTGCTCAGTAAGGTGGTAATATCGCGAAATAGGATTCCAGGCTTAGGAAAGTCGGGAATGTCACGAATGAGAGCTTTAAGATCCATTACCTGTCGTGATGAATTGGGTTCACTAAAGATCGTCGATTGTTAGCTGCCAATTGTCAATCATTGAACGCTCCAAAAACTATCCGCTCCTACTCCCAGCTAAGATTCTAACATCTCAATACCAGGACTAGGAGCGGTCTAGGGGGTCTGTTCACTGGAACCTGGCTGCTGGGAGAAACTCTACTCGCATACAGGCGTGAATCTAGACTATTTCTGTAGACAAACCTACAAATGACTAAAGAACAGTCCCAGCACTCAGCCGGCTAACTCCAGTTTCGAGACCCAAACGTGTACTACTCTCGATCATGGGCACCACCTCCTAATATTGTTAATGGGTAGTTGTTCCGTAACAACAGGTAAATTACTACCTGAACCAAAGCTAACACAGGTATGGAGAATTGACAATAAAGAAAATTGGTGTTGCTTAATTTCAGGACAATCCATCAATTATTCCCGATCTGTAAAAATCAGATCTGCCGCTCCAGCGAATAAGAATGAGATTGATTTGTGATATGGTGATTAACTAGAAAATGAGGTGTGTCAATGAGCAAGAATTTAATTGGGTCTAGTTTAGTAATTAGTTGTGGCGTTTTAGCTTTATTATTGCCATGTATGATTGGTAACAAAGCTGCGATCTCCAGTACGAATAATTTCGATCGACAACCTAGAGAAAATACTTTAGTAGAGCCGCTCCCTTCTAGAATTGCGGTAGTAGTCAACAAAGGTGAAAAAACAACATCTACACCTTCCGGCTTGAAATATATCACCCTCAAAGCTGGTAAAGGAGCTACCCCAAAAAGAGGCGAAATGGTTTTCGTTCACTATACTGGTACGCTCACTAATGGGAAAAAATTTGATAGCTCTCGCGATCGCGGTCAACCTTTTAGTTTTAAAGTAGGTAAAGGAAACGTGATTCCAGGTTGGGATGAAGCTCTCAGCACCATGAAAGTCGGCGAACGTCGAAAGTTAACTATTCCGCCCAAATTAGCCTATGGTGCAGAGGGTGCTGGCGGCGTAATCCCACCCAATGCTACGCTAATTTTTGATGTCGAATTGCTCAAAATTGGTCAATAAAAATTACTCTAATTGAAGATAGATACCCGACTTCTGGCAGGAGTCGGGTATCTAATTAATATTGTGTTTCATGCTGCTCAACCAAACTTGTAAATCCGATCGTTACCAGAAAATAGTTAGATGATTTTAGCAAAATGATAACGCTCTCTACGCAGTCTGAAAAGAAGCAATCGTCAAGACAGTAATCTAAGATTAAAAATCTATTTTTGGTTAAATTTCTGTGCAATTCACCTGCGATTCGATTACCCCTTCAGCTTCATTCACCATCAACCGCAACCGCTCCAATGTCCCTAATTCCACATCCTCCCACAAACCCCGCTGATTAGCTTCTAACAATCTTTCTGCCATATCTCGCTGCACCCACGGGTTATTTTGCTCGATAAATTCTCGGACTGATTCATCGAATAAATAAGCATCCGCCACACCTTGATACATGAAGTCCTGAACGCAATTCGCCGTGGCATCGTAGGCAAATAAGAAATCTAATGTCGCTGCCATTTCCGAGGCTCCCTTGTAGCCGTGGCGCATGGCTCCGGCGATCCATTTGGGGTTGATGACACGCGATCGATACACCCTGTCGATCTCTTCTGTTAGTTTGCGAACTTTGGGATTTTCGGTGCGGGAATTGTCGCCAAAATAGGCTTCGGGTGCTTTGCCAGATACTTGTTTAATGGCGGCGGTTAAGCCACCTTGAAATTGATAATAATCATCAGAATCGAGTAAGTCATGTTCGCGATTATCTTGATTTTGGAGGACGATTTGCATATTGCCTAAGCGTTGGTTAAAGGCTTCGGGTGCGGCGATGCCTTCGGCTTTGCTGGTATAAGCGTAGGCACTCCAATTGATATAAGCGATCGCTAAATCTGCTTCGGTTTCCCAGTTTTGGGATTCGATTAAGCCTTGTAATCCGGCACCATAGGCACCAGGTTTAGATCCGAAAATTCGGTATTGCGATCGAGTCTGAGCTTCATCTGGTGTTAATCCTTGCTCTAACCATTTGATTTGTTCTTGTTGAACTTGTGATGCGATTGGATTTTGATCTGGGGTTTCATCTAATGCGGCGACAGCTTTAACAGCATTATCAAATAAGTCGATTAAATTGGGGAAAGCATCGCGGAAGAAGCCGGAAATTCGTAAGGTGACATCGACACGGGGACGACCTAATATTGATATAGGTAATATCTCGAAATCTACCACTCGGCGCGATACGCCATCCCAAACAGGTTGGACACCAATTAATGCTAATGCTTGGGCGATATCATCGCCGCCAGTTCGCATGGTGGATGTGCCCCAGATGGATAAGCCGAGGGTTTGGGGATATTCGCCATGTTCTTGAGTATATCGATCGATCAGTACTTCTGCGGCTTTGCGTCCTAAGCACCAAGCGGTTTCGGTGGGAACGGCGCGGATATCGACGGAGTAGAAATTTCGTCCGGTAGGGAGGACTTCGGGTTTGCCGCGTGTGGGTGCGCCGGATGCGCCGCTGGGGATGTATTCGCCGTTTAAACCGCGCAATAAATTAACCATTTCGAGGTTAGTTTTGTGAAGAGCGGGGAGAAGTTTAGTTTCGATCCAGTTTAGTTCGGCTTGGGTGTTTTCGCCTACTTGTATTTCTCGATTTGTGATGATGGCGGTGACTAATTCGGCGGCGTATTCTTCGAGGATTTCTACTGCGTCGCCGATGATGCGGATGGGTTTGGGTGTAGCGGAGATTTTTACCCCACCCCAGCCCTCCCCTTGGAAAGCGGCTCGCTCCGGTCGGGTTCCCCGACCATGGAAGCGAGACAAGACAGGGGAGGGGGCAAGATCCAGGCTTGCGCTCTGGCTCGTCAAAGCCCCCCCTGCTTGGTGCGCTAAACCGTCGGGGAACCCGACGAGCGCGCATCCGCTTTCCAAGGGGGGTTGGGGGGGTATTCTAGGGACTACGCAGTTCACGAATTCCGCGCCCAAATCAGCAGTCAACGGATCGAAATCCCATTCCCAATCTAGAGCAATTGCCCGCGTTAAACCCAGCCTATTTGCATTAGGATTGCGGGCGATCGCAACAACAAGATCCCTTAATTGTGTATCCTGGGGACACTGCCCAAAGATGTGCAAACCGTCGCGAATTTGGGCTTCTTTTAGTTCGCACAGATAGCCGTCGGCGGTGTTTAGGAATTGGGTGAGGATCGCATCGGAACCCACCCCGCCCGTTGGGCACCCCTCCGTTCGCGGAGCGTCTCCTTCAGGAGAGGAGGGGATTTTTATGCCGAGGGTTTGGTGGAGGTTTTCTTGGTGGATGAGGGCGATTAATCGATCGCGAATTACTGGCATCCGCTGGGGATCTAGGGTTTGGGCTTCGTAGTATTCGTCAATTAAGCCTTCTAACTGATTTAAACCGCCGTAGAGTTCGGCGCGTGTCATCGGTGGGGTGAGGTGATCGAGAATTACGGCTTGAGCGCGGCGTTTTGCCTGGGAACCTTCGCCAGGATCGTTGACGATGAAGGGGTATAGGTGGGGCATTGCGCCGAATACGGCTTCGGGGTAGCAATTTTCAGATAGGGCGACACTTTTGCCTGGGAGCCATTCGAGATTACCATGTTTGCCGACATGAACGATCGCATTTGCCCCAAAGTTGGCTTTTACCCAATGGTAGAAGGCGACGTATTGATGGGGTGGAACTAAGTCGGGTGCGTGGTAGTTGAGGTTGGGATCTTTGTCGTAGCCGCGTGCGGGTTGGATACCGACGAAGACGTTGCCGAATTGGATGCCTGGGATGGGGTAGTTGTTGGGTGGCGTAGATTGTAACCCACCCCCCCCTGCGGGTACCCCTCCAAGGAGGGGAGTAAGAGTCGGAACCAGGGTTTGTAGGGGTGCCCACAAGGAGCACCCTTGCCCATTAGGTACGGAGCTAGATTGTGACGATAGATCGCCATCTAAATTATCACTAGAATTCAAAGCCCCCCTTGGAAAGGGGGGTTGGGGGGGTAATCTAGGGTTATCGCCATCGACTAATTTAGTTACTGCGGAGATCTTTACCCTACCCCAGCCCTCCCCTTGGAAAGGGGAAGGGGCAAGATCCAGGCTTGTGCTCTGGCTAGTTAAAGCCCCCCTTGGAAAGGGAGGTTGGGGGGGTAATCCATCTACTCCGCCCCACCTCTCGACGATCCCCTCCCGTACCGCAATCGGTAATGTCTGAAAATGCGCCCAATACTCGCCACCATCCAAAGACTGACGAGCCTTCCGCCAGCCATCCCCTTCAGGATCGTTCGTAACTCCCGCCGTCAATAACTTAATCAACTCCCCACTATCCGCCGGAATATCCCCAACTTGATAACCCGCCGCCTTCAGCGCGTGGAGGATTTCCACACAACTTTGGGGCGTATCCAAACCCACCCCATTCGCCAACCGCCCATCGCGAGTCGGGTAATTAGCCAGAATCAGAGCTACCTTACGATCGACAACATCCGTCTGCCGTAGCTTGCTCCAATTTAAAGCCAATTCTGCCACAAATTCCACGCGATCGATCACAGGTTCATACACCAATACATCCGTCTGAAGTGCCGAGTTCTGATTTTGCACCGCCTTAAACGAAATCGCCCGCGTAATAATCCGCCCATCCACCTCTGGTAGAGCCACATTCATCGCCATGTCACGCGGAGTCAAACCCTGCCAACCAGACTCCCAAAATTCCTTTCCCGCACCGCTCAAAATCACCTGAAAAACAGGTAAATTCAGCGTTGCCCATAAGCCAACCTGGGGCGTATCCGTATCCAAACTCGCCAGGGCAAAACTCGTGGTATTGAGTAAAACATCCACACCCTGCTGACAATAGCTAGTTAGCACCCGCTGCACCACCGGATCTTTGAGAGAAGATACATAAATTGGCACTGGAGTGAGGTTTCGATCGACTAAAGCTTGACATAATGCCTCGATCGCGGCAAGATTTCCAGATAGATAATGCGCCCGATAGAAAATTATCGCCGCCCCACCCTGTAACGGCATTCCATCCGGCAACCACCGCACCTCATCATAAATACCCACGCGTGGCACTGCTGCCGGAGCGCGATATGCACACTCAAAATCCAACCACCGACTAGCGATAAAGTTCAATAACTGACGGTAATTATCAACTCCGCCCTCAATCAGATATTGCCACACGCGATCGACATCCGCCAAACTCGCCGTCGAATGGCTCATCAACGTCGGATCGGGACGCTCATCACCTGGTAGAACAATTAACACCGCTCCCGTCTGTCTGGCAGTCTCCTGGACAACTTCCAGCCCATAACTCCAATAGGATTGACCCCCGATCAACCGGACGATAATTACCTTCGCCGCCGTCAATACATCCTCGGCATAAGTATCGATCGTCAATTGCTGCTGTAACTGCAACAAATTCACCACCCGCACCTGGGGAAAATCCGCTGATAGCTGCGTTGTAGCGACGGCTAATGTCTGGATATCTGTATCGGCGGCGGTAATGAATGCGATCGGGGCTGGCTGTTGTTCGACAAAGATTACACCTTCAGCCGCAGGATTCCAACCACCTGGTATTGTTGCGAGACGATGCATCGAGTTTCACCCTGACAGACAGCATCTCATTGTAACGAACTTGCGATCCAAACATTCCCGATGCATCAGTGAGGAACTAGCAGATTTTATCTTGAACAGTAATTTTCAGCCCAATTCTCAAGCTTATCCCAATTATCTCGATTTTCGTTCCGAAAGGCTACGCCAACGAGAGCGTTCAGACTCGTTGGCGTAGCCTCCGCTTTGCGGAATCGATTTAGCCTGATTAAATAGATTTAGACATCCCAGCAGCCGTTTTCTGTGCTGTTGCGTAGATTTTCAGTGCCGCTGTCATATGTTGTTCCGACTCTTCGCCCTTCGATCGAAACCATTCCAAAGTTTCCGAATCAACACGAACAGCAACCGTAGAGATTGGAGTAGAAGGCATTCGTAATTTTGCTTTTGCAAAAAACTCATCTGTCAAAGGCGGAATATCTGACGTATCGATATCATCATCAGTCATCGCATCAATTTTAGCCCAGTTCGTTCTTGATGTATTGCTCATAATTCATACCCTAAATCGATCTCGGCTGGCAAATCTAATTTTACTCGATCGCAGGTAAGATATTATGGTGCAGTTTACGATCTTACCCATATCTAGATCACAGGATTCAAGCTTAATTGAAGAGTTATGTATACTCACAATAGATGATATTTATCTATGCCATTAAATCCTAAAGAATTTGAAAAGGTATTTGCCAATCACTTTGAAACGATCAATCCAGAACAGTTTATAGACAATTTGAAAGCAGCTTGTCCCTACTTATTTGATGAAGATTCGATCTTGATCGTCAACACAATTAATAATAAGGAGAATTGTGTCAAACTATTGAGCGTAGCTTCTGCTTTATCGATCGAACATGATTGGTAATGAAGAGGCTAAATTATCAACAATTTTGTCTGGCTGATATTGTGCTAATCGATCGCGATTGCGAATTCCAGATAGTACACCAATAACTTTGATATTATGAGTTTGAGCGGCAATAATATCGGTTTCCGTATCGCCAATCATCCAAGTATTTGGCTCTGGTTTCAGTTCGGCTAAGGCTTGCGCCATCAATTGGGTTTTATCTCGGATATCCCCTTGTTTGGAATAGTCATCAGCCAGACAGTAACGACAATCAATTGGAAAGAAACGAGCGAGATCGTATTTATTGAATGCAGCATTGAGTTCGCAGGTACGTCGCAATGTCATGACAATTAACTCGATTCCAGATGCTTGAATCTGTTCGAGTGCCGTAATCGCTCCGGGTACGATTCGATCGAGTGATAAATATTGTAATTGATGGGCGGTGCGATCGCGTATTTGTTTAAATACTTCTGCCTGAGCCGCTGTCAATCCTGATGCAATTCCCACTTGCTGTTCGGAAACCCTAGCCCGTTTATACGTCCAAAATTCCACTTGAGTCAGAATTTTAACCGACTGATTTGGCTCTTTGACTTTGTTCAAACATAGCTGATAGACATGATAGTATCGATCGGATAAATCCACGATCGGCCCATCAAAGTCAGTAATAATTCGCATTACTTATTACTTATTACTTATTACTTATTACTTATTACTTATTACTTATTACTTATTACTTATTACTTATTACTTAATTGCAACCCAAACTATCGCGCGTAGCTACTTTCGTGACAGGATTGATACCATCAGCGCGTTCGCAGAGTAGTTTCGCCTGAGATCTGTCGATTAAGGCATCGGTAAAATCAGCACCAGTAATCTTCGCACCATAAAACCGCGATCGAGTGAGAGTTGCTTCTGTTAAAATAGCATTAGTTAGATCGGCTTCATCGAAGGTGGCTCGATCGGCTAAGGCCCCAGTGAGATTGGCTCCAGATAGATTTGTTCTCAGGAGTACTCCCATTGTCAACATCGCATTTGTCAGATTAGCTCCGCTAAAATCTACACCGCGCATTTCCGCCGATACAAATACGCCACCAGTGAGATCTTGATTGGCAAAGGTTCGACCTTTGAGATCGATTCGACTATAGTTAGTTTGACTCCCGATCGCTAAAGCCGGATTATTGATCCCCAAGGATACGCAGACGGCAGCGATTATCAGCGATCGACCAATCCATTGAGCCAGTAATATAGATATAGATTTAGACATCATATTTAGAAATTTTGCTATTCCTAGATCTTAAAGCCTAAAACCTCAAACCTCACCCCTAATTCCCAAATGATGATTGAATCGATCGAGATTGAGATGGACATTACCGCCGCATCAGGCGACTTAGCTCGATCGATTGAGGTAAATCTCCAAAAGTGGGGCGAACCTCTGCGGTGGGCGATTACAGCAGTCGATCCTGAGACAAATATCGCCCAGATCGAAGCGATTGTCATCAAAAACTAGACTACCTTAATCTCTCCCATCGCCCATCTTAATCCGCGTTGACTTCTGGCGAAGACATTGGTAATTCCATTAATTGTTCGCCCTTAACTGGCATCGCCAAAATGGGGTCGTTCAATGCCACCATTAATGGTGCGGGAGTATTGGCTTTATGAGCTGCAAATTGCAGTTGTGGACTGCGATCTCCAAATAAGCCACCCAGTCCTGTGACAGCGGCTAATAAGGTTGCGGCAATCGCGCCGCCACCGATCCATGATAATTTACGATGGCGATTTCGATCGATCTGACCGAAGACGCTAGCAGCCAGATTTTCAGGCGATTGTGTACTCGGAACAGTTATCCGAGGAAATGCCATCTGAATATTTTGCATCTGGCGATACTGCTGTTGAAATGCTCGATCAGTGGCTAGCAATGCTTCCACTTGTTTGCGTTCGCTAGCTGTTACCTCACCATCTAGATAGGCACTAAGCAACTCAAACCGTTCGTCCACGACGGTGCCAGATCGCTCCCCATCAAAGTTGTCTATCATGTTCCGATCCTCAATTACCCCGTATGTGTCCCAAGTTCAAATATTTTTTAATTTTAGCTAGCAAAGCTAAATATCAATATATTGCTAATATTCCCAGTTTGGGGATATTAGTTACGATTCAAAATAACCAGTTAACTGAGATTGTAATCCAGCTCTTGCTCTAGCAATCCGAGATTTCACAGTACCGATCGATACTCCAGTTGCATCAGCGATCTCTTCATATGATAAGCCTTCAATTTCGCGGAGGACGATCGTCGTGCGAAAAGCGGCGGGGAGATTGGCGATTGCCGATCTCAATTGGTCATAAAATTCAACTGTACTGAGATGCTCTGAGGGATTGGGGGTATCGGAAGCAATATCCCATTCGATCGATCCATCTTCAAGATTAATCGGTGCATCTAGCGACAATGGGGGAGCTACTCGTTTCCGTTTCCGCAATTCATCGTAGAACAGATTGGTAGCAATCCGACTCAACCAGCCGCGAAACTTTTCGGGTTCGTTGAGACTTTTGATGTTTTTGTATACCCGAATCCACACTTCTTGAGCTAGATCTGCCCGATCTTGCCAGTCTGGAGCCAAGTGATACAAAATCCGATCGACATGAGACTGATGCCGACGCATTAGCTCGGCTAAAGCTGCTCGATCTGAGCGTAACCCAGATTGAGCCAGCAAAATCAGTTCATTGTTCGGTAACTTATCTAGTTTATCTACTTGCACTCTGGTTCGAGGGAGGTTTTCCTCAAGCTGGGACCAAGATAGGGAAAGTGATTGGCTCATGGTGACTACGGTTGTTCAAACATCCTGTTTACCATGACAACCACCTGTCGAGTGTTGTTCCCAAATTTTTAGATGTTGATATCTAAAGATTCAAACACGTTCGATCGATCTAACCCTTAATCTTCAACAATTCGACATCAAAGACTAGTGTGGCATTTGGTGGAATCACGCTACCAGCACCCCGCGCACCATAACCTAATTCTGCCGGAATAATCAGTTTCCGACGACCACCAACTTTCATTGTACTCAGTCCTTCATCCCAACCTTTGATGACTTGACCTTCACCAATTTGGAATTCAAAGGCTTGATTGCGATCGCGAGAACTATCAAATTTCTTGCCACTCTCTAGCGTACCAGTGTAGTGGACGGATACAGTTTGCCCTGTTTTGGGGAGATCGCCTGCACCTTCGGTAATCTCAATGTATTTTAGTCCAGATGCTGTTGTAATTGAGACATCTGGTGTTTCGGCGTTATCCATAGCAATTGATTTAGAAAGAGCGGGTGTGGATGGACTGACAGCAGCAATTTGTTCTGACTGGGAAATCGATCCCGCCGTTGCCGCTGGTGTTCCTGACATAAACTGAAAGGCTAGGACTAGAATACCGCATCCGAGCATCAATCCTAAACTGACTAAAATTTCTTTCATACTCAATCCAATTTGAACCACTCTTTTGATTATAGTCATCAGTGGCTCGTGTTATGGATTTGTAAATTAATGAGATGGGAAAAGGGGCAAGAGATCGGCGTAGGGTGGGCAATACTCACCAACTAGGTTTCACGCATTGTTAATCTTGTCATTACTTGCAATTTCTGTTTATTTCCACGATCTATTTTCCATTTCGCGAATCTGGCGTTCGAGTCTGTCGATGCGTCCGCGTAGTTCATCCATCTCAGCTTGACGCGGCACGCCGAGATCCTGCATCGTATTACGAATCATCCGTTGCATCTGAAGCTCAAAGTTAGCCGGATCTAGCTTCATTTGCCCCATCAGGTCATCCACAAATGATTTTGCTTGGTCGGGATCGATTTTACCTTCTTTGACCCATTGCTCGCTGACCTCGCGGACTCGATCGGCAACCAATGAAGTCGTGCCGATACCGATCATTAAAATCTGTTGCAGCCAGTTGTTGTTATCCATAACCTAATATTTCATCACTATCCCTATTTTATGCGGGTAAACGAGGATCGATCGGGTAGATATCCGAATATTAAAGATGGGAGCGAAAAGTGCGGTCTTGGGGTTTCCCCTGTCTTGTCTTGACGCACACAACTGGGAGGAAACCTCCCAGTCGATGCGTCGCTGTCTCACCTTTTTTGACGGGGAACCCGTCCAAAGGTGAGCCGCAAGTAGAGCACCTTTTCAAGATAGATGGGAGATGAGAGACTGGGAGAAATGACTTCCGCCGCTTAGTACTAGTAATATAGATGCTCTCAGCCTGAAATATCGACAGTCTATTCACCATTCACCATTCACTATTCACTAAACCACTCCAGATGTCTAAATTTGACACTGGGATGAAAGTATCGATTTTATTGGGGTTGGAGTTTTGTTGGTGTTTGGCTTAATTTTTGGTGTGTTGGCTCTTCCAGACTGGGGTTGTCATGCAAAAAAGCAGAATCTTTGGCTAGTTCGCGATTAGATTGATCAATCTCTGCCGGACTCTGTTGCTGATAAATTCTTTGATTTTTAGCGATGTCTCGATCTTGAACATACGCGGATATTGCCAAATCCGCAATTTGCAAAATTAGGGTACCTGCGATGACAATCCCAACTGCTTGTGATATTTTCATAGTTTTTTCTTCGTTAGCATGGGTGCAGATCCTCAATAGCAATAACTATTCAAGATTTTTTGCAGCTCCAACCTTACGATCCTATAATTCATAGTTTGAGATCTCGAATCAGGACATAATTCCCAATCTCTACTATGTTTTTACTTTTTCCGCATCGGAAAAAGACCGACTATCATTGATAGTCGATTGTCCCGTGCTGATTCTTGCACGAGAAGGCTATGCCAAATTTTCTCAACGCAGAATACTGAAAGTTTGTTTGAACCATTCTGGTGAAAGAATACTGTTGGCAGAGCCGCTCTGTGGCGGCAGATGCTTCTGCGCAGGCAGACGCGGGACGAGAATTGAAAATTGATTCACTGTTTCTGGCCAAATCCAGCGAATTTCATTCGCAATTTTTTGGTGTTTTTGGACTAATCGTTTGTAGATAATCTGGTTTTTACAGAGAATCTCCAATCCAATCGCCAGCGAGTTTTTTTCAGTCTCCCGAAATAGTGCATCGTCTAGCAATGCGCGGGTACCGCTGCTGAACTGATGATAAAAAAGCTGCAACCTGTCGACAAAAGTTTCCTCGGTATACAAACCATCCCAATCCAAGAATGGGCAAAACAAATAATCTTCTTCTTCTGGTTCGATCGGATGCATACAAAAGATTTAATAGTGATGCGACATCATCGAGGTCGTGGGATATATTTTCGACCTCAACTTAATTTTCGGTGAATGGCGATCGAATTAAATCGGACTTTTGTATGATATTTACTAGCTAAATCAACGACTTTTCTCCGAAGTTATTCTCCAATCTGTCTTGAAAAGGTGCTCCCATCTTTAAAATTCTCTATTCCGCCAAAAATTTAGCAGCAACAATCCCACTCAAGAAACCAAACAGATGTCCCTCCCAAGAAATGCCTGGAATGGAGGGTAGAATGCCCCACAAGACGCTACCATAGGAGCAACCGACAAATAGAGCAATGATGCCAGAACTGAGGCGACGATCGAAGTAATAGCGGGCAAGTAGAAACCCCAGATATCCGAAAATTATGCCACTGGCACCGATATGTAGGGCATTTGCGCCAAATAGCCAAGTTCCTAAACCACCGATAACCATGCAAATAACTGATACGGCGACAAAGTTACCGATACTTTGAGCCATAATCAGCCAGCCGAGGATGATAAACGGAACGCTATTTGCCGCTAAATGAGCAAAACCACCATGCAAAAATGGTGCAAACAAAATTCCACGCAACCCGATCGCGTTACGCGGTAAAATTCCTAAAGTGTCGAGTCCATGTCGAAAGACAAATGTATCCAGAATTTCCAAACCCCACATTATCCCGACGAGCGTCCCTAGAATCAAAATTTGGGTTCTGATTTCACCAAACACTTCTTTCATGGTTTATATTTAGTCCTAACTTACTAACCGGACGATCGATCTCAACTACATTCTCTAGGTTAACAATTCCAGGGTGAATTCAGGAAATACCAAAGGAACCGCCCAAGACACAATGAAGTATCTCAGGCGGGATGTGGTGTGAGGAGTGAACGGAGACATCAGCCTCCGTTATCCTAATTGTAACAGCACCACCCAGGATCGGGGAGGGGGATTTAGGACTGGGGGACTGGCTTATAAGATTTACTCTCTCCCCGTCTCCCCGTCCCTACTTACCCATCCCTAACTGTTGCGCTTTCTGATAAACCTTGCCTTCAGTCAATAGGGAAGGTGCGATGACGACATCTACTTGCTGCATTTCTTTAATAGTTTTGGCACCCAGGGTACCCATACTAGTTTTCAGTGCGCCGAGGAGATTGTGAGTACCATCATCTAATTTAGCTGGTCCGGTGAGGATTTGGGCTAAACTGCCAGTAGTCCCAACTTTGATCCGCGTTCCTCTGGGTAATACGGGGCTAGGTGTCGCCATCCCCCAGTGGAAACCGCGCCCAGGTGCTTCGGCTGCACGAGCGAAGGGCGAACCAATCATCACACCATCGGCACCACAGGCGATACATTTGCAGATATCACCACCAGTGACTAAACCACCATCAGCAATCACGGGGATATACTTGCCCGTCTGCTTGAAGAAGTCATCTCTGGCTGCTGCACAGTCCGCTACGGCGGTTGCTTGGGGTACGCCGACTCCAAGTACCCCACGGGAAGTACAGGCGGCTCCAGGGCCAATTCCGACTAGGACAGCGGCGGCTCCGGCTTGCATCAATTCGAGGGTGATATCATAGGTGACACAGTTACCCAAGATCACAGGCATGGGCATTTCTTGGCAGAATTTAGCCAGGTTGAGTGGTTCGACTCCATCTGGGGCGATAAATTCAGTCGAGACGACGGTGGCTTGGATAAAGAATAGATCTGCACCTGCTTTCGCGACAATATCACCGAATCTAGCGGCACCTGCGGGGGTGGTACTGACTGCGGCGATACCTCCGCCTGCTTTGATTTCGGCGATGCGACGGGCGATTAATTCTGGTTTGATGGGTTCGGAATAAAGTTCCTGCATCAGGGGCACGAATCCATCATTGCCAACTGCCGCAATTCGATCGAGAATAGGATTGGGATCTTCATAGCGAGTTTGAATCCCTTCTAGATTGAGTACGCCGAGTGCGCCGAGTTTGGATAGCTCGATAGCCATCCGCACATCAATTACCCCATCCATTGCACTCGCAATAATCGGAATTTCACGCTTTACGTTACCAATTTGCCAGCTAGTATCTGGCAAACTGGGATCTAATGTTTTCCCGCTCGGCACTAGGGCAATTTCATCAAAGCCGTATGCTCTTCGAGCCGTTTTCCCTTTCCCGATTTGAATATCCACGATCGATTCGACCTTCTCCAAAAAACATCATTTAAGTAAGCCTAACAAATCGATCGCAACATTTGTTTACTTTTTGCGATATTTTTCTAGGTAATTGAAAGGTAATTAAGACTGGAGTACGATTTATTACCAAAACCGACCTGGATCCAATTTCTTGGTACTGTTGGGAACGGGTTGTGGTTTCACGGCTGGGGCGCGAAGTTTTGTGGCTGTACCACCATCTTTGGTAGATAGGAATGGACGTAGATCGATACTATCTTTATTTTGCATAGCACGAACTGGATTTGGTGTAGTTACGCCAGGATTGTTGCCAATATTGGGGAGAATATTACCCAAGATGCCATTCAAACCATTGTTACCACCATCGGCAAAGGTATTTACACCAACAGTTTGTTGACCGCTATCTGCTACTGTCAGGTTACGGAAAACTGAATCTCTGGTCGCGATCGCATCCTGTCCTTTTGGTATAGTAAAGACAATCCGACACTCGCTATTTTTTTCGGTGGTGACGCAAACGGTATCGTATTGATTTTTGACTTCTGTCCGCAGTTCTTTCAATCCATCGCGACGATATTCTTCCAACCGACGGGCGATTTCGGTACAGCGTTTAGACGCATTCCAAGTGGTACCCATTGTGCTCGGCACTGCCCACGGATATCTGTCCCCAGGTCGATCGACTGGATGATAAGTTACGGTAGACTGGTTATCCATTGATTCACACATGAATCGAGTCTGACTTCCGCCCGATGGCACACTTGTCTGCGGTGTAGGTGGGCCATATTGTGCCCCAGCACCTCCGGCTGTCAAAATGGCACCTAAGACTGCCCAACTCCAAATTTTTAGGGATATTTTCATAGGTTTAAGGTTGATTTATGGAAGTGTCGATTGGTAATTAGTTTGACATGAGTTCGATCGATAATGTTCCAGTGTTAGAGGACGGGGGGACGCGGGAACGGGGAGACTGGGAGAATAATTAATTCACTATTCACTATTCACTATCCCCTATCCCCTATCCCCTTCCTAATCAATCACATGAATCGGACCATGTGTACTAGCACTGAAAAATTGACGCACGAGGGGATTATCAGTGCTGTCGATGTCTGATGTTTTGCCATCCCATTGCACTTTTCCTTGATAGAGAAAGACAATGCGATCGGTCGTCCGGCGAATGGTACTATCTTGGTGTGTCACCATCAGATAGGTGCTGCAACCACCCTCGACAGTCTGTAAGTCTCTGACTAAATCCTCGATCACTGTGGATGCGATCGGATCTAGTCCAGCGGTTGGTTCATCGTATAATAATACTTCGGGATTGTCTTGAGGTCGATCGGGATTGGACATAATCGCCCGCGCGAAGCTTACCCGTTTGCGCATTCCTCCCGACAATTGCGCCGGATATCTATCTGCGACACCAGCCATTCCGACTAGTCCTAATTTCTCTTCTACCAACGCTCGAATATGTTTGCGGGACATCCGCGACTGTTGAAATAAGCGAAAACCCACATTTTCTTCGACAGTGAGCGAGTCAAATAAGGCTGCTTGTTGAAATACCATCCCAATATAAATCGGATCGTTCCCATCTTCAATCAATCCGCGTCTTAATTCACCCCGCAGATAAACTTCCCCCTCATCAGGTGCAAGCAATCCCGCAATAATCCTGAGGATAGTCGATTTACCCGTTCCCGATGGCCCAATCAGCCCCAAACTTTCGCCAGGATAGATATCTAAATCCATCTTATCCAAAATTACGCTTTTACCAAAAGCTTTGGAGACTCCACGTAGTTGAATGATTGGTTCCATGTGAGATGGGAGATGGGAGAATAGCTTCGGCGGAGATTTTTACCCCCAACCCCCTTATAAAGGGGGCTTTAAGTCTTCCCTGAAAGGGAAGACTCCGGATCTTGCTCCCTCCCCTTTATAAGGGGAGGGCTGGGGTGGGGTAGAGATCTCCGCCACAAATCAAAAAGACAGATATTACGAGTCCACCGAATTGTACTTCTGAGTAAATATCCCCCCAATCGCCGAAATCGCGGCTAAACCAATTAACACGGCGGGAACACCGACAGCAGTTTCGGCTATTCCAGTCAGTGCTAATGGGAGACTGAGGGCGATATTAATGGCATTATTCTGAAGTCCAAATACTTTCCCGCGCATTTCCTCTGGGGTTTCGCTTTGAATCGTCGTCTGCATTGGAATTGCGACACTCGCACTAAATATCCCCATACTTACCAAGCATAATAGACTCAACCACAGCGACTGGGAAAATGATAACCCAAATAAAGATGCGGCTACGCCCAGGGAACCATACAAACTTAGGTGAGCGCGGGAGAGTTTGCGATCGAGATAACTCAATCCTACCGCACCTAATGCCATGCCGACTCCACCCGCAGCTAAGAGAAAGCCAAATTGCGAAGCCTTAATTTCTGGTAATAGTTCTGCCATCCGCACTGCAACTACTGTCATCGAAGCAATTACTGATTGCAAGATCACTAGTTGAATTAGCGCGCCTTTGATCTGTTTATTCTCGCCCAGATAGAGGATTCCATCTTTAAGATCTGCTAACACATGCGGCTCATCTCCCGTCGGGATTTGTTTGGTTTCACCCGTTTTCATCACCACCAATAGAATACCCGCCAGTGCATAACTCGCTCCGACTAACAATTCCTTCCCGATATTTACACCCAAACCAATACTTGCACCCAGACTATCTGCAAGAGCTAAAATGGGTTCGCCGATAGCAAACCCGACAATCAACGAACCCATTGCTGTCGTCGTGTAGAGCGAATTCGCCGAGAGTAAATTCGGCTTATCTACAATCATCGAAATTGCAGCTTGTTCGGCGGGAGAGAAAAATTGGGTGAGGGTAGATACCAAAAAAGAGACGACTAACAGAATCTCAAATCCCAATGGTAAGTTGGCGACGACTTGCCCCTTGGTTAACCACAATAAAAATGGCACTGACAGCACCAAAACACCCCGTAGCAGGTTGGTAATTACCAAAACCTCCTTCTTATGCCATCGATCGACAAATACCCCTGCTAGAGAGCCAAATAGCACGGCCGGAATCGTACTGGCAATCATAATTGCGGATACCCAACCGCTAATACTCTGATTTTCTGATTGAAATTGACTCTCAATGATGGCAATCATCAGCACCAGGTAGACTTTATCCGCCAACTGCGAGAAAATCTGTCCGCTCCACAGGGTGACAAAGTTGCGATTTTTGAGGACTGCAAAAAATCCTGGTTCGGAGGCTAGCTCTTCGGATGGTGCCTCTGGTATCACAGCAGTCTCTAAATTTACCGTTACTGAATCAACCTCTGATTCCGAACTAGCTTGATGGGAATCGATTAATTCATTTTCTGGTGCTTTGTCAAAATCTGATAGTCGCATTGAATACTGTGGTAGGGCTGTGATCACCGCTGAACTTAAAGTTTGATCTTAAAAAATGTTGGGAAAATATCTTTCTATTTTAAAGCGATTCGTGTGGACACGGGCAGACAAATACTGACTAGTTACTGAATTCAACGCTAGCTTGTGACTGATTCGGTTCGATCGTCCCAACCCATGTTAAACCAAAAATTAGCTGACGGTTATAGTAAAAGCCGCACATTTGGGAGATGAGGAAGTGTAGGGGGGGGGAATCGTTTCTTCTAATCTCATCTACATATCAATTAACACTGCCGATCGAATCTGAATATTTAGATAATAATGAATATACTGGCGTAAAATTCGCTCAAGTCGTCGCCATCCAGCCGCTAGCTCTACGTCTGAAATCGCTTCGAGCGAAAATTTGTCAATCGCTAAATCCAATTTTTCTAAGCTAGGATCTGAAAGATGCTGGAATAATAATAAATCTAGCGCAGTCAAGCGATGATTGACCATCACACTGGGATCTTCACTGGCGGCGGCTAATTCTACCGTGCTACCAGATTCAATGCTAAAACCCATTTGCCAATTGAGGATGCTAAAATTGGGATCGATCGATTGTTTGGTCAGACAGCAATCATTTACCTGAGGTGCAATGCCATCTAGAGCCAGTAAGTGAAAAATCCCTTGACACAACAGGGCGATCGATCCGGTATTATCACCTTGGTCGAGATCGTTCAATCTGCCTAAATGGAGTAGCAATAATTGGTATAATTCCTCTTGAGATCGATCGCTCAAAGCTTGGGCTAAGACAATTTCGGCTAAATACTGGCTCGCGGCTAATTTGCCTAAATCACCAATCGATTTTTTATAGGTAATCACCGTCTCAGCTTGAGTAATCTTATCAATCGATCGACCCTTGGCGATTAATAAATTATTGACCACAAACAGCGCACTGCGTCCACCCAAACTAGAATTTGGCTTTCTGGCTCCAGGCACGATCGCTCTAATTAAACCATACTCGCGGGTCAGAATCGTCACCAATCGATCGTTTTCACCGATGGGAATCGCCTTAAGATTGATTCCTGTCGCCTTATATGTGCCACTCATGGACTGGGTTTATACTAGTAAACCTCTATCATATAGTCCTTTCCACTTGACAGAGAAAACAGTACGTTGATCCAATCTCCAAACTCCCATCTCCATCAAAACCAGTGACAGAACAGCCGCAAAATTTTCTCCGCGATACTTGGTACTATGCACTACCTGGAAATCAGCTTAAGCCAGGGCGAATGTTCACCAAAAAATTACTCGGCGAACCAATTGTATTTGGACGTACTCATAGTGGCGAAGTATTTGCACTGCGAGATATTTGTCCCCATCGAGCCGTACCCTTGAGTTGTGGACGGTTTAATGGGGATGAAATTGAATGTGCTTACCACGGCTGGCGATTTGATGAAGCGGGTCAGTGTAGACTGATTCCAGCCCTCCATGCAGATCAAGATTTGGATCTGAGCAAGTTTCGAGTGCGCCGATATCCAGTCCAGGAAGTTCAGGGGAATATCTGGATTTATATGTCTGACAAGGAATGCGGCGATGCTGAAGTAAAGCATCCAGTTCCGGTGGTAGCTGGATTTGAGGGCGAGACTTATCAATCGACACTGACGATGAAGTTTCCCTGCTTTATCGACCACGCAGTGGTAGGGTTAATGGATCCTACTCATGTTCCCTTCGTCCATCGTGCTTGGTGGTGGAGAACCGATGCCATCCTGACAGATGAGATCAAAGCCTTCGATCCTTCTCCCTACGGCTTCACGATGCGCCGTCATCGCTTGGAACGACAAACGTTCTTCTATCGCATCCTCGGTGGCGATGCAGAGGTGGAAATTTCTTTCCAGCTACCTGGAGTAAGAATCGAGCAAATTATTACCAATACCAATCGCGTCGCTAATCTCACGGTAATTACTCCAATCTCGGAGACAGAGACAGAAGTAACGACACTATTTTACACAACCATCGGCTGGTTCAAACCATTGCAGCCGATTTTAACACCATTTATCCGTACCTTCCTCGGTCAAGATCGAGATATGGTCGCCAAGCAGCAAATCGGACTCCAGCACAATCCCCCATTGATGTTAATCAGGGATGCCGATACTCAAGCAAAATGGTACTATCAAATGCGCTCGGAATTCACAAAATCTAATTCCGAAAACCGCGAATTTGTCAATCCAGTTAAATCCCAAATCTTGCATTGGCGCAGTTAATCGACCTACAGGTAACTTATAGGGGTGCCCTGTCTTGTTGCGCTTTATGTGCGGGGGAACCCCGCCCATAGCGCACCGCTGTCTTGTTGCGCTTTATGTGCGGGGGAACCCCCGAATAAAAACGCGGTCGAACAGAATGGCTTAAACATACTTAAATCTTCACAAAACTCATGCTTAGTGACATGGTCATAGATTTACTTTTATTGCTAGAATATAATTAGCTAAGGTCGTCAAACTGAGTATCTAAGCCAAAGCTTAGTTTTG
>JANYDE010000100.1 GCA_025359915.1 Chamaesiphon sp. 336R_metabinner_41
GAGATTATGTGGTGGATTTGCAGAATATTCCACAGCCATTAGAGTCGGCCATACTTCTCCCGATTGAAATTATTGAAAGCTAGATGTGGTAATGCTTATAGACGAAGTGGCACTATTTTACACGGATCTCGGCTCGACCCCGTTATCCTCCGCAGCACAGACTATGCGTGAGGGGCTACCCCAACGCCCAGAAGAGTTGACAGTCATCGATCCTGCCTGTGGAAGCGGGCATATATTGGTGTATGCCTTCGATCTGTTGTTTGAGATTTACAAGGAGCAGGGGTATTTAGAGCGCGATATTCCGGCTCTAATTTTGACACACAATTTGCATGGTTTGGATATTGACGATCGAGCCGTACAATTAGCCAGCTTTGCGGTGTTGATGAAGGCACGGGCAAAGAATCAGAGGATTTTACGCAAGCCGCCCCAGTTAAAGATTTTGACAGTTCGATCGACTAGACATCTTTCAATTAGTCATTTTACTATCGATCGTCCGCAAGTCCAGGCGGCACCAATTATCGATTATCAATTGACGTTAGATTCGATCGTTGGTAGTCCCCGCCAATTACCACTAATTCAGCCGCCCAGCCCAACTTTACCGCCTGCTTATCCATTGTTGGAGCAATTGCTAACTACGTTTGCAGATGCGGATAATCTGGGTAGTTTGATTACACCAGATGGGTTGGATGCGGTGAAGTTATCTGCTCAATTGGATGAGATCGCGGCAGATATGCCAGTTTTTGCGATTGAGGTAGCGACTTTACGAGAGATAGTTAGGCAAGCGGAATTATTGAGTCGAAAATATTGGGTAGTAGTTGCCAATCCTCCTTATATGGGGAGTAAAGGGATGAACTCAACCCTCAAAGATTTTGCTGAAAAAAACTATCCTGCGAGTAAATCAGATCTGTTTGCGGTATCTGTCGAACGGATTATGGAGTTTACCGTTAAGGGTGGATTTATTGGTTTAATGACTCCTTTTACTTGGATGTTTTTGAGTTCCTATGAGAAGCTGCGGAAACGGATCGTTAATGAAAATACGTTAACGAGTTTAATTAGACCGGAATATCATGCTTTTTTTGATTCAGCATTTGTGCCAATTTGTACGTTTACACTTTCGACTCATGCCTTGCCTGAATATCGAGGTACTTTTGTTGACTTGAAAGATTTTTATGGGGCGGAGCTACAGCCAGTCAAAGTTTTAGAATCGATCGCGAATCCAGACTGTGGCTATCTTTACTATGCAGGGGCTAATGATTTTACCAAGATTCCGGGGAGTCCGAGTGCTTATTCACTCAGTAAACAAGCACTCTCCACTTTTAATAATGGTGAGATGCTTGGAGATATTATGATTTCTGATGGACAAACTAAGACTGGAAACAATGATAAATTTTTGAGATTTTATTGGGAGATAAATCAAAAAAATATCGAAACCGAGAGCTGGAAATTTTACGCAAAGGGTGGAGATTTTAGGCGATGGTTCGGAAATTTAGAATATCTCATCGACTGGTCGGTACAATCAAGAAATCATTACCGATCAGACAGAATTGCAAGGCTAACTCCAGAATATCTGTGGACAGATGAGGGTATTACATGGAGCTATGTCACATCAGGAATTCAAAGTTTTAGATTTTTGCCTACGTATGCTGTTTTTGATTCTGTTGGTGTTTCCGTTTTTTTTAGAGAACCAAATCACCTTTTAAAAACTTTGGCACTTTTAAATTCATGCGTAGGACTCTTTTACTTAAATATTACGCCTACGATCTCCTACGCCGTCGGCTGCATGATGGGACGCTACTCCCTCGACACACCAGGACTAATCCACGCCGGACAACCCTTCGATCCCAGCCGCCATCACACCTTCCCCGCCGCTGACGATGGTATCCTCCCCATTACCGACCCCGCCTACTTCGACGACGATATCGTCAGCCGCTTCGTCGAATTCCTCAAAGTCGCCTACAGCCCCGACACCCTCACCGAAAACCTCAACTTCATCGCCACCGCCCTCGAACTCAAACCAGGTGAAACCGCCCGCGAACGCCTCCGCCGCTATTTCCTGACCGAATTCATCTCCGACCACATCAAAACCTACAAAAAACGCCCGATCTACTGGCTCTT
Organism: Chamaesiphon sp. 336R_metabinner_41; assembly: GCA_025359915.1. Lineage (GTDB taxonomy): Bacteria > Cyanobacteriota > Cyanobacteriia > Cyanobacteriales > Chamaesiphonaceae > Chamaesiphon. The sequence continues at coordinate 2,116 of JANYDE010000100.1, forward strand.
CACCAGCGGCAAAAAACGCGGCTTCGGTGCCCTCGTCTACCTCCACCGCTACACCCCCGCCACCGTCGCCCGCCTGCGGACAGATTACGTCCTGGAACTCCAACTCAAACTCGACCAAGAAATCCAACAGAGCCAACAGCAGCAAGAAACCAGCACTACCACCGCCGCCAAAAAAGCCGCCACCAAACAACTCAAAACCCGCCAAGACCAACAAACCGAACTCCGCGACTACCAAGCCAAACTCCAAACCGTTGCCGACAGCCGCATCGAACTAGATCTCGACGATGGCGTGGCCTACAACTACACCCGCTTCAAGGGGCTGGTGTATGAAGGTAGCGACCTGAAAATGGCCGATTTAGAGGCTAAAGCACAATGGAAGATCGAGTTATTAGAGCGGGAGCGAAAACTTGTGTTTGAGAGCGCAGGGTGAGGAGTTTGCTGGAGGTGCTGCGGAGATCTACCCACCCCGCCTTTCAGGCACCCCTCCGAGGAGGGGATTTTCCATGCTATCCCTGAAGGGATGGATCGAAAGTCCCCTCAAATTAAGATCTAGAGTCAAATCCCCTCCTCGGAGGGGTGCCCGTAGGGCGGGGTGGGTAGATCTCCGCGACACATCTAGAGTGTTCGCAGTAAGATCAATATAAACCCACTGCAAAATTAAGCAACTGCCATTATGTCCGTAACACAAAGCATTTAAGAAATAACATGGATAACAAACAATTATTTATCGATGGATACTTAAATCGAATATCCGAACAGTTTAATATAGATAAAAACACAGCTTTTGAAATCTTTTCAATTGCAGCAATTACCGAACGTCCATTTCAAGAAGTCTACGATGACATCCAAATTCGCCAAAAGCTAGCAGGCGAAACAGATCTCAAAGGTAAAGATGGCGGCATCGATGGGGCTGTCTTTGTCGAGCAAGGTGGCTATTATACATTAATGGTATTTCAATGCAAAAATAAACCTGGATTAAAGCCGAATGAACTGGATAAATTTCGCCATGATGTAGACGATATTTTTATTTATGGAATATCCAAACTAAACACCGAATTAATTCAACCGATCGTCAATGAATATCAACAGCTATCAAAAGATGGCTTTATTGTCGAAATCAAATATTATTTTGTCTATTCTGGCTCTAACAAAGATCCTAACTACGCTGCTAATAGTCAGAGTTACCAAGCCTACCACAAGCCAGACGAATATGAGATTTGGGATGCAGCAGCAATTTACGAAAAAATTAGCCAGCTAATTAGAGCACAGGCGAAACGCAAAGATATTAAATTTACGTTCAATCCCCAAACTTCAAATATTATCACAGCCGATCGACAAGGACAAGGATTATACACCTACTCTGTCGGGAATGTTAGAGCTGCAAATTTTCGGATTGAAGCAGATGAACTTTGCAAATTAGTCGAACAAGAATTAGCTGCAAATAATACCTATGAGTTTCTTTTTTCTGATAATATTCGTTCATTTCTAGGGTTCAAAGTCAGACCCAACCAAAGGATGAAAGAAACATTAACAGATCCAGATTCAGCGATCTATTTCCCGCTTCTGAATAATGGTGTGACCATTATCTGCGAACGAATGGAAATTCCATCTACTTTACAAAGTGGCAAATATATTCTCCCTGCTTACAATCCAGTCATTGTCAATGGCTTGCAAACGACTCGTGTGATTTACGAAGTGCTTCAAAAAAATAGACAAAAAGGAATCGATAATCTTCAAAATGTTTTTGTCAATGTCCGCTTGTACGAGACAAGCGATATTGAAGTAGTCGAAAAAATCACAGATGCCACCAATACCCAAACACCGATTTCTTATAAAGATAAAGTCAGTAATAAAGACTTTAATCTGTATGCAAAAGAAGTATTTGCTAATCAAGGAATTGCCTACATTACCAAACGCGGCGAAGTTTTTTCCAATCAACTTAGTAAACAATTAAAATCTACGATCGAAAGTGATACACTATTGCGGTTTTGGTACTCAACTTTTTACGAACAGCCAGAAGTTGCCAAAAATAGTGTGTACGAAGTGATGGAAGCTATCTTTGATGCCACCAACAATACCGTTCATCCCTTACATCGATTATTTAACGGTGAAAAAGATTCACCCGTCTATCAGCAATTAATCTATGCCTATATTATTTATCGCTACGTTCAAAGCCAGAAAGAGCTTCAACAACAAACAAAAGAATATATTAGTCACGCTACGGAGTTATTAGCCTATGGTATCTATAAACATTTAGAAAATAATCTAGCAGATATTAATAACTCAGACAAATTAGTAGCAGCATATCAACTTGCGCTCAACATTGTAGAACGAGCGATCGAATCACAGATAGAGCTGTATCAACAACAACAAAAATCATTCTCATACAGTGGCTATTTTCGGAAAGCAAAGTGCAGATTTGATTACAATCTTAAAGCTGGTATTGTGGATGATGACTCGATCGTTGAAAAACTATCGAAGATTTAGCCTAATCGCTCGTCAATACCCGATCGATCTTTTTTAAGATATTGTTGCACAGAGTACGTTATCTACCGTACCAAAATCATGAATACCGATCGCATTCAAACCACCCTCCAACAACGCTTCCAAACCGATAGCCTCTGGCCGCATCCCCACCGCCGCCTAATTTTTTGGTACGATGCCGATCGACAGTTCCAGGATACTTTCAACGATCTAGACATCCCCAACGTCGCTAAACTCACACTGGGCGATACCCCCTTCACCACCAAATATCACCTCCTGATCGAAGCACCCGAGCAAAACTTTCTCCTCTACGCTCCCTTCCCCGAACCCGCGCCCCAAGCCAACTGGCTCCTCGATCTTCAACAGAGTGGACTCCCCTTCAGTGCCGATCGAGCCGCCCTACTCTACGCCGACCTCGGATTGAAAGAACGCGATCTCGAAACCACCATTCGCCAACATCTCAAATTCTTCGATAGCAAAAAACGGACTGAAGCCCTAGCCGCAATGGAACTTGCCGATACAAATAAATCTGGCTTGAAGTTAGCCATGCTCTCCGTGCTAGCAGGTTTAAAAGTAAGCAACCCCGATCGACTGATTCGTCAAGTCCTGATCGGTGGTCTTCTAGAAACAGAAAACACTCTCTGGATCGAAATTCAAAAATTCGTCTCTGCTTCAGCCTTCTGGGAGTCAGTCACAGCACATTTGAGCTTCCAAGATCCTAGCCCTACCCTCTACAAACTGATGAGTCGTTTACTCATCACCCACCTAGATACCTCCCTCCACGGTACCTTGCCAATAACTCTAGAATCACAGATCATTTTCCCAGGACAAAGAGCCTATGCCTTTATCGACCAATGGATGCGCGATCGCGAAGATGTTGCTGCATGGCAAAAACTCAGCGCACAGATTGGGGCAGGATTGGACATCTTTCCCAAACTAGAATCCTTACCTCCCGACAGTCTCCAAGACGCAGCCACCTTTGAAGAAATCGATAAAGCGATCGTTCGTCAATGCGTCACCGAACTCAGAGCCGGAGCAGGGAATCTCAAACTGTGGCACACCATTATCCAAAAACGTCGCGCCCTCGTCTGGTTTGCTGAATATCAAACCACCTACGATGCCCTAGCAGCCGCGATCGATCTCGTCGAACTCCAACGTAAATACACATTAGGCTTCCGTCAACCCGCAGCCCAAATTTTTACCGCCTACACCACGGATCTCTATCAATTCGATCGAGCTTACCGCCATTTCATCGTCGCCAGTGACAAAGCCAAACCCATCCTTCGCGAACAGAAATTAATCGAAGAAATTGAAAATATCTATGTACATTGGTTCCTAGATAAACTAGGCGAAGCGTGGTCTGATGCCTGGTTAAATACCCCCCCCCATCCCCAAACCCCTTCCCCCACAGGGGGGGAAGGGGCTATGAAAGCCCCTCTCCCAGGATGGGAGAGGGGTTGGGGTGAGGGCATCCCCTGTCAAACCACCTTCTATCGCAGCAACGTCGCCCCGATTCTCAGCCGCAGTGAGGACAAAAAAGTCTTTGTGGTCATTTCTGATGCTCTCCGCTATGAAGTCGCCAGCGAACTTACCCAAGTCATCGAAAAAGAACTACGCGGCGAGATCAAACTCACAGCCCAACTTGGAGTACTACCCAGCATTACCAAACTCGGTATGGCGGCATTACTCCCTGGCAAAACCCTAGAACTAATTCCTGGGACGAGTAACGTCTTGCGAGACACCATGAATACCCAAGGTGCTCCAGCCAGGGCACAAGTACTCAAGCAAAATAGCAATCTGGAAGCTACCGTACTGAGTGCCGCAGAGCTGCTAAAAATGACCACAGATGAAGGACGAGAAGCAATTAAGCCCTATCGATTAATCTATATTTATCACGATGCGATCGATACCATCGGTGATAAAGCCGCTAGCGAACGCTTAGTGCTAGATGCCTGCGATAACGCGATTGAAGAACTGGTCAAATTATTAAAACGTCTCTGTAATGCCCTCAATGCCACCCATGTTTTAATTACTGCCGATCATGGTTTTCTGTACCAACGGGAACCGATTTCCGAAGCTGACAAATTACCACTACCAAAAGCTGAAGATGTCTTAGAAACCAATCGCCGCTTTATTTTACGAACTCAACCCGTCGAGACTCCAGGCACCCTGGCATTCAATCTACCATATGCAGGCGGAGCAATCGCGATCGTTCCCAGAGGTAGCCTCCGCTTTGCCATGCAAGGCGCGGGTTCCCAATATGTTCACGGTGGAGCCAGCCTCCAAGAAGTCTGCGTCCCAATTATTACCTATCACCACAAACGCGCCGAAAAAGGTGATGATGGCATCGCTGTAAAAGTAGAAGTGCAGGTTAATGCCCGCACTCGACGAGTCACCAATAATCGGTTTAAGTTTAACTTAATGCAAGTACAAGCAGTCGCAGGACGGTGGCGATCGCGTCGAGTGACAGTAGGACTATACGATCGATCTGGTGAAGCCATCACCGATATCAAGACAGTCGAACTCAATAGCGGTAGTAAACAACCACTCGATCGAGAGTTCAGCCAGTCTCTGACGATCTCCATGAGTCACCCTCCCGACAGTGCCAATCTAATCGTTAAAGATGCCGACGATGACAATGAACTAGTGCGAGAATCCTGGACAATTAGCCTCAGCATCATCAACGACTTCGGAGACTTTTAAGTAAATCTGTATCGACAATAGATCCACAATGTGCGAAGATCTAAAGAGTTCAGGAAAAAGAGATTATGTCATCTTCTTCAGTATCTCGTGCCCCTCGCGATAGTAGTATGAATATCCGCCTCAATCATCGACAACGGGATGCGATCGATCGAGCGGCAAGTTATCTCGGCAAAAATCGGTCTGATTTTGTCTTAGAAATAGCTTGCAGGGAGGCAGAACAGGTACTGCTAGATCGAGCTTATATTGCTGTTGGTGAAGAGACATTTACTAATCTTTGTCAACTGCTGGATGCTCCGCCAGAGCCTGCTGAGGGTTTGCGTAAACTCATGCGGGTAAAGGCACCTTGGGCGTAGAAAAGTTATCATTACAGCCGCCCGTACCCTTAACATCTACTCATCTGGTCACAGATTTTGATTGTGGTGTTGATTCGCTCAACGAATGGCTAGGCAAACGGGCGTGGAAAAACCAGGCGATTGGTGTCTCGCGGACATTTGTAGTAACCAGTGGTGAATTCGTCATCGGTTACTATTGTCTCAGCAGCGCGGCAATCGACAGGATCGAGCTGCCCAAGTCAAAACAACGCAATCTGCCCGATCCAATTCCCGCAGTATTAATCGGTCGGCTGGCTGTCGATGTAAGATATCAGGGGCAGAAAATTGGTCTGAGCTTGCTCCAAGATGCACTCTGTCGGATTATTGCGGCATCACAAAGCATTGGGATCGCCTATATTTTAGTTCATGCTTTGGATGAAGCGGCTAAACGTTTCTATGAGATTAATGGCTTTACGGCAATTCCCGAACAACCATTAACTCTATTTTTGTCAGTAGCTACGGCTACTGTGGCAATGGAATCTGAGCAGTGAGATATGTACTCTCCACACCCCACACATGGATGACCTCGATCGCCAACTCAACAATATTTACCCTGGTCGCGCCGTCCGCAAAGACCTAACCAAAAGAATCAGAGAGGGGGCTAGCGTCCCCGTCTACGTCCTCGAATACCTGTTAGGGATGTATTGCGCCACCGACGACGAAGAAACGATCGAGCAAGGCGTAGAGCGGGTCAAACAAATCCTCTCCGAAAACTACGTTCGTCCCGACGAAGCCGAAACCGTTAAATCCAAAGTCCGAGAACGCGGTCGTTTCAACGTAATCGATCGAGTGACAGTCAAGCTCAACGAGCGAGACGATATCTATCAGGGCTTTTTGATGAACCTGAATATCAAAGATCTAGTAATTGACGACGAGATCGTCAGAAGCAATCAAAAGCTCCTCGGTGGCGGAATATGGTGCATCCTCCAACTAGAATATGAAGCCGGAGCTTCCCCCAGCCCGTTTATTGTCAGCAGCCTCAAACCGATTCAGATGCCCAACATCGATATGGAGGAACTGTTTGCTGGGCGGGCTGAATTTAGTCGAGATGAATGGATGGACATTATGCTCCGCTCCTCTGGTTTAGAGCCGACAACCTTGAGCATCGAAGCGAAATGGCATCTAATTGCGCGGATGATTCCCTTATGCGAGAACAATTATAACTGTTGCGAACTAGGGCCGCGATCGACAGGTAAATCCCATATCTACAAAGAAGTTTCTCCCAACTCCATCTTAGTATCGGGCGGTAAAACTACCGTCGCCAACCTTTTCTACAATATGTCTTCCCGTCAAGTCGGGTTAGTCGGACTTTACGATGTAGTTGCATTTGATGAAGTAGCTGGTATCAACTTTCCAGACAATGACGGCATCCAGATCATGAAAGACTACATGGCTTCTGGCTCCTTTGCACGCGGTAAAGCCGAAATCAGTGCCCAAGCCTCGATGGTATTTGTCGGGAATGTCAACCAAAGTATCGAATCCTTAGTCAAAACCTCTCATCTCCTGGCTCCCTTTCCCACAGCGATGATCGATACTGCCTTTTTCGATCGCTTTCACGCCTATATTCCAGGCTGGGAAATCCCCAAATTCAGCCCCGAAAACTTTACCAATAACTACGGCTTCATCGTCGATTATCTCGCCGAATGGTTGCGAGAAATGCGAAAACGCAGCTATGCCGATGCGATTGATCGCTATTTCAGTCTGGGCAATAATCTCAAACAGCGAGATGTCCAAGCCGTTCGCAAAACTGTTTCAGGACTGCTAAAGTTATTATTTCCCGACGGTTCCTTCACCAAAGAAGATGTTCGAGATGCCCTTGTATATGCCGTCCGAGTTAGAAGACGAATTAAAGAACAACTAAAAAAAATTGGTGGAATGGAATTTTATGATGTTCATTTTAGTTATATCGATCGAGAAACCCTCGAAGAATTCTTTGTATCTGTACCAGAACAAGGCGGCTCTAGCCTGATTAGTGAAGATATTCTCAATCCTGGTCATTTATATATGGTAAGTGAAGGCGACAAAAACGCGATCGGTCTTTACAAACTAGAACTACAAACCACTCCAGGTAACGGCAAACTAATTCGCACAGGAGCTGCTAGTGCCAGCAAAATGAGCGATCGTACCAAAATTGCCCTGAATTATTTCAAAGCCAACGCCCATCGAGTCAGTGGTAGTATTCATCCCGATAATGCCGATTTTCTGCTTCAACTCATCGATCTTCAAGGGATGGGAATCCCAGAGTCAGGCGGATTGGCTCTGTTTATTTCTCTCTGTTCGGCATCTCTGACTCGCAGTGTTCAGCCTCAGTTAGCCATCTTTGGCGAGATGACACTAGGTGGCACCATCGAACCTGTTAGCAATCTTGCTGCCAGCCTTCAGGTTGCTTTTGATGCTGGAGTCAAGCGCGTTCTACTACCGATGACCAGTGCGATCGATCTTCCCACCATCCCACCTGAATTATTTACCAAATTTCAGACATCCTTCTACACCGATCCGATCGATGCTGTGATTAAGTCTTTAGCCATCAATTGAGCATAAGTTTTAAATAGAGTTCCAATCCATCATTCTTTAGTTGCTGTTTGAGTTGGATTGGTATCGGCATTGCTTGAATTTCATAAGTTTGCCGATTGTTGCCAGGAATCAATAATCCCGCTCGAACTAAAATTAAGATTGTATTACTACAGACCTTTTGATAAGTAGATTTAGACCACTGACTGATGACATTTTCTTGTTCGCATTTTAGGTCAAAAAATGCGGCAATTGTATTGCTATCTAAAGATCGATCGAGACTTTTGAGCCGATCTAATAAAACTTCCGATATTACCTCTCTCAATAGCCGATTAATCCGTAGCGTCAAAAATAATAGAGTAGCTCGGCGCAAATCGCTATTACCTGTCGCTAAAAATTGAAGATATGGCTGTGGAATATCATTCAACAACTGTTCTAAAGTTCTGATCGCTCCTTGCCTAGAAGCTTTCGATCTAATTTGCAGGATGTCTCGATTTTCCATAAGCGCAAAGCTTCGCAGGAAAGGAGAGGCTACTTCTGAATCGGCAGAGGCTATTGAATCGGCAAACGCTCCGCTACCGCCAACGGCTCCGCTCAGTACAAGTGCGCCAACGGGTAGCATCTCCGGTGGAGCATCAACAACTTGTCCCTTAATTTGTTTCCAAGACAGCCCTTCCTGAAGTAATTGAGCAACTAAGCTAGCTTCGCAAAGTAGAAAGGGGAAATTTGTATATGCTTTGTAGTTATTTACCGATTCAACAAGATGAGTGGTGTAGTCAATCTTTGGCTGGACTATGATAGTGCTGTACATTTTGTTACCTCTCAATCCGTTAATTCTCCTTCCCTCCGCCAGTCCAAACTCCAATTATTGGGATAACAGATAAAGATTATCTAGCTTCTGACGATCTAAATTACTTGGTAAATCTGCGCCAACTTAATCGGGATTGAGCTTAATCCCCAAATTTAAAGCCGGATTATTCAACCACCTGTCGCCCACATGGGTATAAATCGCCGTTGTCCGAGGATCGGCATGACCCAGTAAATCTTGTACCTGCCTGAGCGATGCACCACTCTGAATCGCCAGGGTACCCGCAGTATGCCGCAGTGAGTGAGCAGATAAAGTCCGTCCTTCCCCATGCTTGAGGTTGAGAGCTTTGAGATAACCATCAACAATCTTTCTCACCCCTCGCCGCGATAGCCGATAATCCTCCTCGCTCGCCTTTAAATTTCGGGGACGGTAATGAAGATTAATAAACAGGGGCGTAATCGCAGCAATACTATACCCTGCCTTCTTTCTAGCAAGTAAATAACGATCGAGTAAATCCACCAAATCGGGAGTCAAAGGCACAATCCGCTGTTGCTGCTTGCTAATCACAGTAATCCCTACACCCATTGCCCCACGGACGATATTCCCAATATTAGCCCGATGGATTTCCATCGTTCTTGCCCCTTCTAAAGTCATCATCCCCAATAAAAGTTGGTCGCGCAAAGTCTTGAGCGATGTAGGTTTGGCTAAAGGAGCCTGAAGCAAGGCTTGGGCTTCAGCGGCAGTTAAATAGGTAATCCGCTCGGCAGGATCGCTACGCTGTTTGGGTGGTTTAACGCCCCAGACGGGGTTAATCGTCAGCAATCTATATTCCATCGCCGCATCATACATCCGACTGATGGCGACTAGTTTGAGACTAATGGTAGTGGGTTTATACTTTTTTTGAACGAGATGATGACGATAGATCTTAATCTGATCTCTGGTGACAGTCAGGGGCTGAAGCTGGTTTGTCTCGCACCAGAGTAGATAGTAGCGGACTTCACACCAGTAAGTACGAATAGTTTCGGCACTAGCTCCGCCAGAGCCAACATCAAAGGTGAGGAAATTGGTAAACGCCGCCAGTAATTCATCAGCATTGAGGACAAATGGAGTGGACGCAAGGGTGTCTGAAGGTGAGGTAGTAGCCGTTAAATTTAACTCATCCAATGGGGCGAACTCGAACCTATCTTGATACTAAAATTCTACTTGAATTTGGGGTGTGTTTTTAAGGTACCGCTAAATCATTTTAGTGGTACCTTTGATGGCTACAGTTATTACTGAGACTATTCTCCAGCTCATGCCTAGATTTTAGAGATTTTCGACAAATTTACACCAAATCGGCTAGTGTATTGGTAGCAGTCGCTTGATATTTATGACGATTATCGTCGTAGCGATTGAGAGTGTTGAGATTGGCATGGCGGCTCAGTCCTTGAGCGGCTCGAATATTACCGTTACTGGCATCTAAATAAGCCGTAATCGCACTATGTCTGATTCGGTGGGGAGAAACTATCGTAATTGCTCAACTCAGAGGAAACAAGGATTCCAAGGGGTTTAAGGCATTAAGAATGGATTCAAAAACGGATAAACCTTGTCGTTTGCCAGTATTGACAATTGACCGAACATCAGCAAACAGATCCCGCCCCCAGTCAGAGCGGAAACCATTAGTGACTTTCCGAAAAATCACACTCCAACGAAGTGCTTGTTCACTACTGTTATTGG
>JANYDE010000066.1 GCA_025359915.1 Chamaesiphon sp. 336R_metabinner_41
GACACTTTTTTTGTGATATTTGAGTTTGGATGATTAATAAAAATTATAACTGATGCCGATCGGCTCCTAATTGCTGATGGATTCAATTCGATCGATCGAATTGAATGCCATTTTATTGACTTATTCAGCAAGCCCTAACTACAATCTAGCTTTTGTGGCAGGAATGATCCTCAATGGTGGTTTCGTTTTAACCGAATTTATTTTTGGATTGCAAGCTCATTCAGTCGCACTGATCGCCGATGCAGGGCACAATCTCAGTGATGTTTTAGGATTACTATTGGCGTGGGTGGCAAGTCTATTACTAAACCGCAAACCGTCGGCTCGATATACTTATGGCTGGCGCAAATTCTCGATCTTGGCGGCTTTTCTCAACTCGATTTTTCTATTAGTTGCCACAGGTGCCATTATTTGGGAAGCAATTGGGCGACTGATGCATCCGGGTGAAGTGCAAGGATCGATCGTGATTGGCGTTGCCGCGATCGGTGTAGTCATTAATACTGCAACAGCCTTGATGTTTTTATCAGGTAGCAAAGGCGATATGAACATCAAAGCTGCATTTCAACATATGGCGGCAGATGCCTTAGTTTCTGTCGGTGTCGTCATCGCCGGAATCGGTATTTTGGCAACTCATTGGTTATGGCTCGATCCTGCTGTCAGCTTGGTGATCAGCATGTTGATTATTCTCGGTACTTGGGGATTGCTCAAAGATTCATTTCATCTGGCGATCGATGGTGTGCCCAGTAATATCGACGAGCGAGCCGTTCGCAATTATCTCTGTGAGTGTCCTGGAGTAACTCAGGTACACGATCTACATATCTGGAGTATGAGTACTGTCGAAACTGCTCTGACGGCTCATTTGGTGATTCCAGCGGGACATCCAGGTGATGGATTTCTCGCCGAGGTTTGCCAGGAGTTACGCGAACATTTTCAGATCCGACATACCACTATTCAAATCGAAGTCGGCGACTCAGATCATGTTTGTGCGCTCGAACATAAGTGTCACGGCTAGTAAAAGTCAAACCTTAACCTGTACTTGTCCATCGACAACTTGAGCAGAAAAAGTTCTTAATTTGACAGTTGAATCGTCTAAACATTCACCTGTCAACAGACTAAAATTCTGCTTGTAGATTGGTGATGCGACTTTGGGTATGCCATTTCTATCGCCGAGAATACCTCTAGATAAAACGTATGCTTTGCTAAATGGATCGTAATTCTCGATCGCATATACATCCGTTCCTTCTCCTACTCTGAAAACAGCAATTTGTTGACCATTAATCAAGGCACAAACACCTGTATTTGGTAAGATTCGATCGAGCGGACAGATCGTTGTCCATTGCTGAGTGGTTGGCTGAATTGATTCTATTTGTGACATGAACTTTGTGATTGATTAAAAAATACTGTCTGAACTGTGATTAGAATGATTAATAGATAGACTATGATTGCACTGCCAAAATAATCATAATCTATCATTCAATCATTTCAATCACAGTTGAGACAATTGTCTTTCATGCTCAAACACCGGACGTTTTTGTCCGCGCTCTTCAATTAGCACGATGTTCGGATCGGGGACATCAGTATTGACGAAGTGTTGGAAACGTTGGAGTTTGATGGGATCTTTGAGCGTGACATCCCACTCACAGGCATAAGTGGCTACTTGATGCGCCATTTCTGCTTCTAATTCTGCGGCAATACCGAGAGAATCATTGATAATTACATCTTGGAGATATTCCATCCCGCCTTCGAGTTTATTAAACCAGGTTGCTGTTCGCTCTAAGCGATTGGCGGTGCGGATATAGAACATTAGGAACCTGTCTACATACCGGATTAAGGTTTCTTTATCTAAATCGGCGGCGAGTAATTGCGCGTGTTGGGGTTTCATGCCACCATTTCCACACACATATAAATTCCAACCTTTTTCAGTGGCGATAATCCCAAAATCCTTACTTTGAGCTTCCGCACATTCGCGGGTACAGCCAGAGACGGCGGATTTGAACTTATGGGGAGCGCGGAGTCCACGATAGCGTAATTCTACCTCGATCGCGAGACTAACTGAATCTTGTACGCCGAATCGACACCAGGTACTTCCAACGCAGGATTTAACGGTACGCAGAGCTTTACCGTAAGCGTGCCCTGATTCAAAGCCAGCAGCCACCAGCCGCTGCCAAATTAGGGGTAATTGGTCTACCCTTGCGCCGAGTAAATCGATGCGTTGTGCGCCCGTGATCTTGGTGTAGAGTCCAAAGTCTTTGGCGACTTGTCCGAGGACGATTAGTTTTTCGGGAGTAATTTCGCCGCCAGGGATGCGAGGGATAACTGAATAGGTACCATCGCGCTGGATATTGGCGAGGAAGGAATCGTTGGTATCTTGTAAACCGACGTGAGGCGCGTCGAGAATTTGGTCATTCCAAGCGGATGCGAGGATCGAACCGACTGCGGGTTTACAAATTTCACACCCGCGTCCGGTACCATGTCGATCGAGTAGTTGTTGGAAGCTGTGGATATCTTGCGATCGAACTAAGCTATATAATTCTTGACGGGAGAAGGCGAAGTGTTCGCAGAGGTTATTATTAACTGCGATTCCGGCTTTTTTGAGTTCGGATTTGAGTAAGTCGGTGACTAATGGAACGCAACCGCCGCAACCTGTTCCGGCGTTGGTACAGGATTTAACGCTACCGACATCGCGTAGTTCTTGCTCTTGAATTGCGGTGCAAATTTGTCCTTTGGTGACGTTATTACAGGAGCAAATTTGGGCGGTGTCGGGGAGTTGTTCGACTCCCATTGCCATCGATGCACCGCTACGGGGCGGTAAAATCAGATCCTCTGGATGTGGCGGTAGAGCCATCTGATTTTGCATCAGTTGCAGCAATGTACCGTAAACAGTCGCATCGCCGACTAAAATACCACCTAATAGGCGGGTACCGTCTTCATTGACTACCAGCTTTTTATAGGTACCTGCGACAGCATCATCGATCGCGATGACTTTCGAGCCAGCCGTCTTACCAAATGCGTCCCCAAAGCTGGCTACATCGATGCCCAGTAGCTTCAATTTAGTGGACATATCTGCGCCAGTGAAATTATTGTTTTCGCTACCACAGAGACGATCTGCGGCGACTTCCGCCATTCGATAGCCTGGAGCAACTAAGCCAAAAATTTGGTTATTATATAAAGCGCATTCACCGATCGCATAAATATCAGGATCGGATGTTTGACAATTATCATCGATCGCGATGCCGCCTCGATCTCCTATTTTCAATCCAGACTGACGCGCTAACTCATCTTGCGGACGAATACCAGCGGAGAAAACGATCGTATCTGTCGCTAATTCCGTACCATCAGCGAACAGCATCTTCGATACTCGCCCATGTTCATCGGCGACAATCTCCGTCGTCGATTTACCTGTATGAATCCCAATGCCTAAATCTTCAATCTTCTGGCGCAATGTTGCACCACCAGCATCATCTACCTGAACAGGCATCAAACGCGGCATAAACTCAACTACATGCGTCTTCAATCCCAAATTTTGCAGCGCGTTGGCACATTCTAAACCGAGCAATCCACCACCAACAACCACCCCAACCTTGCAGTCTTTCGCGTAGGCTTCCGTTGCTTCCAAATCGCAAATCGTCCGATAGACAAACGTACCTGATAAATCGTTCCCTTTAATTGGCGGTACGAAAGGATACGAACCAGTAGCTAAAACTAGCTTATCGTAACTAATCGTCACCCCTTTTGCTGAAGTAACAGTTTTATTGACTCGATCGATACTAACAGCCTTATCGCCGATATGTACCTGAATATTGTTGTCCTTGTAAAAATCTGGTGCAACGAGCGAGAGATCCTCCGCCGTTTTCCCAGCAAAATAACCGCTGAGATTAACCCTGTCATAAGCTACCCGTGGCTCCTCACAAAAGCAGATCAGTTCCCAATCTGCACCTTTTGCCGCCATCTGTTCTAGGAACCGATGACCGACCATGCCATTGCCGATCGTTACTAACCGTTTTGCCATGCTAATGATACCTATAGCTACAATAAACCCAAGCTACATTATAGGCTATGGAAATTTGGAAATAGAGTTTGTATCTGCTGATACACAACTACCGAGATTATCGATCTATCGCATCATCATTATGCTATTTTAGCGAATGAAATGTAGCATTTATCGATCGAATAGGGGGGATGGAAGTTGCCATATAGATTAGACTTCCTGCGAAAGTCAGGGGATAGGGGATAGGGGATAGGGAATAGGGGATAGGGAATAGGGAATAGGGAATAGGGAATAGGGAATAGGGAATAGGGAATAGGGGGAACTATAGAACCCATTTGAGATCTTCTAGTGGGGAGGGCGGGTTTTGCACAGAAGAGAATTGTGATAGACAAAGATTTTTAGCATAAACCCGCCCCTACGGTTGGTTTGTACGATCTTAATCCACATTTATTACGGGTCTGTAGGGGTGGGTTTATGCTGTCTAATCTCGATCTTACTATCCGATTTTGAACAAAACC
>JANYDE010000072.1 GCA_025359915.1 Chamaesiphon sp. 336R_metabinner_41
CGCAATATCTAGCAGCGGCTGATAAGCGGGGTTGAGACTGCCGCAATTAGCAGCGACGGCTGTATTACTATTCCCCGTGCTAATTTCTAATTTGATTTGTGGTGGCATAGATTTCGGAAAGATTCGATTTTATGCGATCGAGTTCAATCAATCTAGAGTGCTATTTTAATTACTTAAAACCTTCAATTAAAACCATAAAAATCTCGACTATCAAATAATAGTCGAGCCATCGATCTTTGTTGCTTTTATTATAGCATAAATAGCTAGATCAAGAATATAAAAGTCCGCCAGGGCGTTGCTCTTTAACTATTATTTCAATAATTGCACTATTGATTAATTTGCCTAATTTGCTCCCATCTTCTTGAGTGGAAACTGAGCTTTTACCATCAGAGTTATTAATGGTTACATTTGCAGAAACATTATTGAGGTTAGCCGATCGATTAGCAATAATTGGAGTACTGGTATTTGGTCGGGGAGTAGAGTAATTAGCTCCTTTCACTCCACCTGAAGCAAAACGTGGGATATCGCCGCGATTGATTTGTTGTGCAATACTTACTCCGCCTAGTGCGTCTATTCCTTTGTGAGACAGTATAAACTCTCCATCCTCGACTATTGCGAGACGATTATCCACCTGACTTCGACCGCTGCCGATAATCCCGTTACTAATCGGTGTAATTCCACCCTTAATACCACCTGTAGCGAAACCTTTGCCGCCAAAAAGTCCACCAACCAATCCATTTAGTAAGCCACTGAATAGATCGCCAGTCTGCTGAGGTTGAGAGCCAGCACCTTGAGGTGATTTCTGATAGAGTCCAGAGAATAAATCTGGGACTAACTTATCTACCATCTGATTCCCAAAGGCGAGGAATGGTGAACTTAGCAATTTCTTGAAGTCGAAGGCACCGCCAGCCAAATAACTTTTGAACACGTCAGACGTAGCCTTTTGAGTCTCTCCGACCACCTGATTGAGCTGATTGAACTGAGCAGATAAATCGGTTAATTTAATACCGTTAAGTTTTTTGTAACTAGCGATTAGTTTATCGATCACTGCCTTTTCAGCTTCAGCTTCAGGAGTGAGGGCGGTAAGCTTCGATTTTCGCTGTTCAGCGGCAAAGATATTTTGCTCAGTCTCATTGTCAATCCTAGATTTGCGTGAGTTGTATTCTCTCTCGCGCGGATCTCGTCCTAACAACTTCTGCTGTTGAGTTTGAGCATCATAAACATCCATCTCAACGTTATATTGAGCTTTGTTCTGACCATTTAGAGTTTCGCGCCGATTATATTCTCGATCGGCGGTATCCGCACTATTCTCTAGTTTGGCGGTCGATCGCTTTAATTCGATCTGACGCTTGGCTTCGGTAAATTCTTGACTGGCTCTACCGAGTAAGTCATCGTTACCTTTATATTTTTTCTGCTTCTCGATTAGGGTCCGATCTGCGGTGGCTTGCTCCAAATCTAATTCTTTAATCTTGCGAGTATAGACTCGATCGATTGAATTATTGTTGGCGAATGGTGCATCGGTGCGATCGAGTGTAGTTTGGTTCCGACTGCCAATATCAAAGCCCGTTGCTTCTTGCTGAAGTTTCCCCGCGTCAAAAGCTCGATTCTCTGTATCAACATTGAAATCGAAATCCTTGCTCTTCTGAGCGCGATTTTCGGCACTAGAATTTAATTTCTGGGTGGCGGTGCGATCGACTTTAGCGCGGAGTTCGGCAACATAAGCATCAGCTTGGGGTTGAGTACGCTTGAGATTATAAGTACCTTTGCGTTCCTCTTCAGTAATGGCACGTTGAGCTGCTTTGCGTTCATTCTCGATCGCAATTTTGGCACTTTTCTCTTCTAGCTCTCGTTCGCTAGCCATTAAACCAGAATTGAAACCTTGGGTTTTAAGCTGCTGTTGAACTCCAGTTCGTTTGGCTTCAATCTCACTACGATTGCCTTCTTGCTCTCTAATCCCAGTTTGTTCGACTGCCACATCTCGATCGTATCCTTGCTGTTCGATAATTCGATCGCGAGCAGCTTTAACCTTGTCATCGATCTGACCAAAGTTACCATTTACAGTCTTGAGAGTGCCAGACAATCGAGCTGCTCTAGCTTTGGCATCAGCAAGAGTTGTTTTTTGCCCTGGTGTTAAATCTGTTCGACTGTCGAGGTACTTAATTACCGTATACAGATCGCTGACAGAATCTGTCATGTTTTGACGGAAAGTTGCAAAATCCTCTTTGCTATCGGTGGCCGTGTCGTTGAAAGTTTCCAACTCTCGATCCTGTTTTTCTTGGATAGTGAGAGTTGGTTTCAATCCTTTGAGCGATCGCTGTTGAGTGCGAGCTGTCCGCCGCACTTGCTGCTCGGCTTGTTTCCCTTCTCGTTTGGCTTTTAGCTCACTGGTGATGTTTTGGAGTTCACTATCGCTGAATGCTGTATCGAGTTGAGTCTGTCCTCGTTGCATTTCCTGCTCGAAGATTTTTTGACTGGCTGCTTGAGATTGTTGCACCCAAGTCCCCACAGTGATTGGTTGAACTCTGCCAATTTTGGCAGAACCTGAACCTGAGGTAGGTGATTGCGCTGGCTGTGAAATAAGTCGGTTCGGTTGCTGCGGAACTGGTGAAGGACTAATTGCAGATCGTGAGGTCGGAGCTGGGGGAATCGAAGATTTAGCTTTGGGAGGATCTTTGAGTCCCAAAACATTGCGATCGTAATCATCTAGCCCTAGATCTGTTTTGCCATCCACAGATAGGGTGGTATTTAGATAACGATTGCGTTCTTCTGGTGTTAGTCGCTTCAGAGCTGCTTCAATTTGAGGTTTGACGTTACTTGAATTCGATCGAGTATATTCGGATGATGTAATAGGTTTTGCAGCTCGCACTGTGCGATCTTGAGAAGCTGATCGCTCTGGTGGTGTTGAAGAATTAGTCTGAGCTGGTGAATTACCACCTTGTCCCGCTGGATAATTGCTAGGTGCGCCACTCTGTTGCCCTGGTGCATTGAAGGCAGTTCGGGCAGTAGATTCTGCTTGGTAGGCTCGATCGTTAAATCCGTCGATCGCCGATTTGCGAGTGTTGGCATATTGAGCTAACGCTTCTAACTTCTTCTTACTGGACTCGAACAGATCGAGAATAGCTCCAATATAACCATCGAACATCCCATTGCCATAGCCTTGTAATTTGGCAAGAAGTTTATTCTTGTCCTGAGTGACTTGAGCGATCGCTTTGGTAAATGCTGTCCCCTGTGGATCGATCTGTTTTGCCAGTCCCACATAGTAAAGCATGGCATCGCGATTTTCCTGTTCGATTCGGCGATACATTTCAGTCCGAGCATCACTAAATTGAGATTGCAATCCGGTGAGGTTAATCTCTTTATCTTTGATAATGGCAAGTTTACTGAGGATCTCTTTGTCAACTACTGATGTTGCTTTATCTGCTTTGAGTCGTAATTGTGTTCCACTGGTGGAGTCATCAACCCCATAGTTCTTCTGGACATTCTCAATCGCCTTCTCATCCTTGGTAAGTAAAGCAGCTCGCAGTTCTTTGATTGTTGCGGTGGTCTGTTTAATCTGGGCTTGAATGTTGGTCTGCTTATCGATCGATCCTTGATATTCAGCCTCACCTTTAGTTAGTTTTTCCCCACGTTCGAGATTATTCCGCCCGATCGATAGTTTCTGGGCAGATTCTTCAGCTTTGGTTTTGATATCGTCAAAACTCGCTACAATCTTGTCTAAACTGGTCGTCCAGGGTAACAAATTATCGAAACCAGACTTGATAGCATCATTTAGCTCTCGCTGAGCTTGTTCGGTATCCTTGAGCTTGCTATTTACTAATTCAATCGCTGGTGTATATTTGTCGATCGCGATTTGACCATCACTAAATTCAGAATTGAGTTTAGCCTTTGTACCTTTTAATCCATTGATAGTCTCCTGAATTGAATTGCGATAATCGCCAATACCCTCGCTGATTTTATCGCGTTCTTGGTACTTAGTATTGTATTGAGTGTTCAGATTGGCTAATTTATCAGCATCAGGTTCTCCACCAGCAAATAAACCAGAACGTTGGCTATCAATGCGGCTAATTGCAAGATCGATCGGTTTTAATTGCTCTGTCTTAGCAAGAGATTCTTTGACTAATGCGATCGATTTATCTGCTTGAGTTAAAACGTTATCGACTGCGACAGTGCGATCGGCTTGTTCGACTTGTTTGCTGTCAACTCCAAAGCTCTCGTCGGTATAGTCAGTATCTTTCTTCCCAGTAATTGGGCTGAAGACATTGGCAATCCCCCTAGATATTTTCTGATTAGTACGTTGGAGAAAGACTTTGGCTGTATCGCCCCAATCTTTCCCGCCAACTTCGTCAACCGTCTTTGGCTTATCCTGCTTGTCTATTTTTTTGTTATTAACTTCATCGATCGATTTGCCAATTTTCTTGGCTGCATCTTCAATCTCCTGGCTGCTATTAGTCCAAGTACTAGCGACTTGTTTAATCACTTCTCCAGCTACTGCAATTAAAGCCATTTCAGGGAAAGCAGTCATAAAAGCCTTTCCAACATTCATTGCTGCAATACCAATATTTGCCAGTTGTCCAGTTAATGTACTTGCGGCAATTTTTGCCAGTCCCATACTGACAACTGCATAACCTAGGCTGATTGTTAGTCCGATAAATAATGAAGAAGAATGTTCGATCGCAAAATTGAGCAGATCGATCGATCCTGTCAGCAGATCTAACCCAGCCTTGTAAGCAGGGCTAAACCCCGCCCCAATATCGCCCTGTAACCGTTCAACTCCCGCGCTTAATTTAGTCTGCTTGAACCCAATACTACTTTGAGCCAAATCTTTAGCTGACAGGGAATCTTGAACACCTTGTGCCAAGAACGCTTGGACGAATCGTTTGGAATCAATACCAGTGGGTGAATCCTGAATTGCTGAGAATTGTTGCGGCGTATAGCCCAATCCTTTCGCCGCGATTACTCGTGCATCAGTAATACCAGCCGATTGGGTCAACTGGTTAATTTCTTGCATACTGGTACGACTGCGCCCTAGTGTTTGAGCTAGAGCCAGGTTTAAGCCATCAGTTTGCTGTTTATTTAGTCCTCGTGCCTGGGCAATTTGGAGGATCTGAGATGTCATTCGCTCGGTAGGTTTGCCCTCTAGTTCAGTCCCAAAGGTCGTACCACCAAGATAAGCACCTGTTTCGAGAGCACTCGATCTGGAGATCCCCAGCTTATCTGCTTCACCAGTCAGCCGCGAGAATGTTTGTCTACCAGTTTGAGCAGAGTCAGACGCTGCGGCTAACTTGACCTGTAGCGTCTCAAAATTGGCTGCGGTGTCGATTGTAGACTTACCGAGTGCAATCATCGCAGGGACTGCTAGAGATGCTAGAGTGAATCCACCAAATACACCTAGCCCTAGTTTGGCTACAGTGGTCAATTTGTCGAAAGCTGAGATGACTGGGTTTATTTTCCCCCCGCCTTTCTCTAATCGATCGAGTTCATTGTTTATTCCCTTGGCACTTTTCTCAAGAGACTTATCAATATTTTTATTAGCTCTGTCGTAAGCTACATCAAATCTTCTAGCAGCATCACTGACTTGATAAACAGCCTTGGGATCTTCTAAGGTTTGGGCGCGTTTATTTGCCAGTAGATCGATCGGCTTATCGACTGGAAAAGATGCTTTAATTGCCCGATCTTGTTGTTGAGCAGTTTGGAGGATTAAAGATGGTTTGGGCGGTGCTGGAGGTAGAACTCTAGTTGGTTTAGATTCTTCAGTCGGAGCCTGAATAGTTGACTGTGTAGGCGTGTAAAGAAGTGACTTTGGTTTAGGTGGTAATGGTGGTTCCAGTACACGAATGCCAGGTTTGATGGGTGCCCAAGGATCGGGAATGCTGTAATCTCTTCCCTGTGGTAAGGCTAATTGATTTAAAACTGTTGATTGTTGTTCGATTTTTCGCTCGAATATTTGGGTGTTGAGTGCTTGTAACCTTTGTTCTCTGGTTAGCAACTTTGATTGTGGTGCTGTTGGCTGCTTACTCTGCTCCCAAGGATCGCGGATTGGCTCACCAATCGGTCTACCTAATGGCTTGGCTGGCGGTAAAGCTAGTTGATTTAAAATCGCAGATGCTTGTTGAATCTTGCGTTCATATATTTGGATATTTAAAGCTTCTAGTCTTGCTTGTTTTGATAATAGTTGTGATTGTGGCGGTATGGTGCTTTTTGGCTGAGGTTCCCAAGGATCTCTAATTGGTTCACCAATCGGCTTACCTAATAGCTTTGATGGAGCTAGTAATAATTGATTTTGCCGAGAAGGTTTAACAGCTACGCTAGATATCAACACACTTGTTTGTTGTGATTCTAGTTGTGGCGTAGCTGGAGCTTTTGCTTGGATTGATTGCATCCTTGCTTTTAGATCTTGTCTTTGAGCTTTTAAGTTTGCTAATTCATCTGTATCCGTGCCTTGTTGTTTTGAAGTTAATGGCGGCTTTGGTAGCTGCGGACTATCTTCAATTCGCAAACTTTCATTATCGTCAATTAAATTAATTTTTTTAGCTCGATCGGCTTTGACTTTTTCCCATTTACCGATTACTGCTTGATTAGTGATAGTACTTTCTTTACTGTTGTTGCTAGCCGTACCCTTTACAAATTGCTCGAACTTGGCAACTTCTGAGTCGAATTGGCTGTAAAGCCTTTCAGCTAAAGCTTTATTACCACTGTTAATGGCTGCATCTAATTTTTGCCGAATTTTAACAATGTAATTTCGACCATCAGGGCGATAGTCTTTGTCAGGATCGATTGCGGGTGGCAATTGTGATTGCTTTCCACCACCAAGTTGCAATCTTTCAGGCTGTGGAGGCAATCTTTCGTAATCAGTTTTAACTAGAGATTGGCTTGCCGTAATTGCCTTTTGAGCAACTGATTGACTGGCTTGGATTGTCTTCTGAGCGACTGATTGCCCTGCTTCGATGTAGTGATAATCTGGTTCTTTCTTAGCTGGAAGTGCAAGTTTTGCACCTTGTCCTGCGATGCCCATCACGGCTTTACCTGCGAGGATTGGAGTAAGTAAAGTAATCGCGCCTTCAACAACAGACCCAGCTAGTGCAGTTGAGGCAGAGGTAATGGCACCACCCAACATCGGCACACCACCAAAAGCAGATCCCACGGCACCACCAACGGCTTCAACCGCGCCAGCTCCAGGCAAGGCTAGGGCTGAGTGCATTGCACCACCTAATGCCCCTTGAATTGCCGCTCCCCCAGGTAATAAACCCATTCCTGCGTAAGCAGCAGCGGGAAGAGCGATGTTTTTGCCAGCACTCTTGATTTGTCTCCCAAACGGAATCATTGGTAATACGGCGTTTTCAACGCCTTGGGCAATTTGATACCCAGTATTGACAGCCCCTGCAATTGGGCTAATTACTTTGCCAACTGAACCCGCGATCTGATTGAACTTACCACCAAATTCTTGCACTCGACCGATCGCTTGCTTGGTACCATCAACAGCTAATCCAAAAGCTGCTTTATCTAGTGCAATTTCATTTGTGACAGCTTTTGAAAATTCTCCAGCTTTCCCTGCCATTTGAGCCAGTGGATTTGACTTAGCAGCTTTCTCAGTCCAAGGATCTTCGATTGAGCTAGTTTTAGCACTTGTTTTACTGGCCTTTACCTTGGTGAGTTCAAGAATTTTTTCAAATTGCTCAAATTCTCCAATGTTGGCAACAATCGCATTTTCCAGTCCAGGTGCTAATTCACCACGCCCGATCGACTGATTAATTTGGGTAACTAATGCGGCCGACTTTTGAGTCAACTGTTGGCGGATTTTAATTAAATCCTCAACTTCACTAGTAGGGATTAATCCAACCAATGAACCTAGCTGCTGTTTCTGATTTGCTTGACTAGCTCCAACGAATTTTTGATAACGATTCCCACCAAACCCAAATCCTTCGTCCGATTGAAATTGGTTCAGAGCATTCTGACGATTTTGTTTGTCAAATAGTCCTGGTGCTAAACGTTGTTCGGCCGCGAATGCTGACATCTCCTTTGCTCTCTGGGCTGGGGCATATTGAGCCACGTAAGGAGCTGCATAAGCAACTTCTTCAGCCGAATAAGTCTTCTGAGGTACTCTACCAGCCTGATATTCACGGAGATTTGCTAACTTACCAAATCCAGCATCTGTACCATGCGTCAGCTCATGGACAGTCTCCTTGTACCCCTGTTCATCTAAATTACCGGACTGAATTTTGTCATACAGATCTTTCCGAACACTGATCGTATTTGCAGTCGCATTGTAAGCCGCAGTTCCACCCAATCGCTTGAGCCGAGCATCAGCAACCAATAACTGGGGCAATTCTTCTTCTTTAAGTTTTCGTCCTGCTGCTGCTTCAGCGATTTGGCGATAAGAATATGACGATTGAGGGGATAAATTATCAATTCGGGTAGACAATTTATCTCGTTTATTACCTAGCCTCTCAACTTGAGGCTCTTTCTCGGCAATGCTAACTTGCAAGTCAGCCTGAATTGCTTCGAGATCGCTTTTCTTGGATACTAGTATTCTTTGATTGGCTGCTAGAAACGCTTTTGCTCTATCTTTTGTTGCCGCCGCATTTCCAACTCTCCGAATACTGGGATCTTCGGAACGATCGCTAAAATCAGCTCTGAATTGTCGTTCCTGATTGACTTGAATTAACCTGTCAATTTGTCCCTTATTTTGACTAATAGCAGCATCTTTTGCTTTTAATTCCTCGACTTGAGCTAGTGCCGCAATTCTCTCACGCTCGATATCTTGACGCTGAAGGTTAAGCCCCTCAGCACCAGTTTTAGTTTTGGCTGCTTTGGTTTTCCGAGTGCGAATAGAAGCATCGCCACTCTCGCGATCGATATTCTCTTGACCTAAAACATCGGTTGATAGATCTTTAATTTCTCGACCCAACGATTTGCCAATCTTACTTTTAATACTTGAGGCGATCGTTTCACCAATCTTTTCACCAACTAATGTTTGAGAACCGATTGTTCCTGAGATTGATTGATTTAATCCTTCGGCTATTCCCTTTGACAACGGGTTAGTTAGTTGCCGACCTACATTCTCAAAGATACCTCTACCAATCGATTTGAGTGGAGATAATGCAGCATCAGCGACTCCCGCTAATGGATTACCTTTGGCAGATTTAAAGCCTTTTTCAACTGCGTTCGTCAGAGATTTACTAACTTTATCTCCATCAAGATCGAAATCAACCTTGACTTTACGATCTCCTCCTAAGTTAGATTGACTATTTTCGCTGGTAAGCTTAATTCTAGATTTCTGAGCTACGCGATCGAGTCGTTGCTCCATCCCCGTCAAATGTTGATTCAGAGCAGTCAACTGATTATCATCTACCAACAGCTTCAAGGGTGTGGCGAATTGCTGCTGTACCCGTGCATAATGCGCCTGCTTCGCGTCCAAATGCTGGTTAAGTTCAGTTAGTCGTTTGTCATCAACTTGGACGGTTAGAACCGAATTAGAAAGGGCTGACATCTGTTGGATCGATCGAGCCACCAATCCCTCAATATCATCTAATCCCCTCACCGAAAGATTGAAAGCGATCGATCGATCCATCGCTTTGATGTCTTGGATCGATCGATTGATTAAAGCCTCAGCTTCAGTCAACTGAACGTTTAATTCCCCAGTCTCAAGATTAAATTTAATCGGCTGACGAACTAGTGTTCGCACCTGGCGGATCGATCGATCTACAACTCCTTCAGCCTGGGTAAGTTGAACGCCTAAATCCCCCACCTCTACCTTGAATTTAAACGGCTTCCCAAATGACTTCTGCATCTGGGTAGCCGATCGATTAATCAACTCATCAGCTCTACCCAAACTAGCTTCTAGAGGGGATAAGTCTGCGCCGAGGATTAAATTTAAAGCACCTAGATCTGCCATTTTGGGAAAGTGTTGAGGTAATTAAAAACCGCCTTGCACAAGGCGCAGCGGTAAGATTAGGATTCAATTTTGCGTCGCCAAGCTGGGAGGAGTGGGGCGAGATCGGCGAGGATCAGATTCGGGATTTTACCAGCGTCCACCAACCTGAAGAAAATCACAGATGTAGATTTGCTGATATCCAAACTGCCCGCATCCTCGTCAGTCTTGAGCAGATGAGGAAAGGGAACAAACTCGCACGGTGCGATCCCATCACCACCAAACATCGCGCTAATCAGGCTGGTTAATTTGGCAACTGAAATCGATTGAACATTTGCATCTTCCTGGTACTGCTTATCGATCTCAGTTAGTGCCCGTTCGATCTGAGTAATCGGGAGATTCCAAAAACTATCCCAATGCCAACGCGGATCGGGTAATCTTGCTAGACTCAGCCGCCAGTAGATGGCTTCCCAGTCGGTGTTTTCTCTGGCGCACCAGGCGCGGAGGGACTTGATTTTTTTTCAATCGTTTCTACCTCTTCAGTCGGTGCCGCTACTGCCCACCGATTGCGCTCGGAGTAGGCAAATTCAGCAATCTTTTCGATGACTGTCACGGGGAGAAGTTCGGTATCCTGTTTTATCCAGCCGTACTCACCAACATGGATTTCATAAGCTTCTTCCAACCCAGTTTTTGCAGCTTCTAACCAGCTTTTTTTGACTCTTTGCCCAATGAAGAAACTGGCAACTTCCACATTGCCAGGAATCTCTAGTACAATCCCTTCATCATCGAATTGTTGGCGGAGTTTCTCGGATACCCGAATCAGCCACAATTCCCGCTCTTTGGGTACTGCATATACATTGTTGGCATACTCAAACCCTTCGGCTTCGGTTGCGCCCTCTGCCACGTACAGATCGACTGTAGCTAACATTCGTTGCGCCTGTTGACGTTGGAGCGAATCGATCGTTTCCT
This sequence comes from Chamaesiphon sp. 336R_metabinner_41, assembly GCA_025359915.1. GTDB lineage: Bacteria > Cyanobacteriota > Cyanobacteriia > Cyanobacteriales > Chamaesiphonaceae > Chamaesiphon. Next base: position 10,838 of record JANYDE010000072.1, read on the forward strand.
CAAACCAGCGTTCTTCTGTGGGAGTGAGACATCCCAGTTTTCTCAGTTCAAAGCCTTCGATATTGACGGTTTCAGCTTGGGGAAATGTGCTCATACAATTTTAAATCTGCGACAAAATTAGTAGATGGTTGGATAGCTAAATGTGGTGGTAAATCATAGGAGATCGATCGACCACCAACATCGATAGTGACTGGAGACTTAGCAAAGCGATCGAGACATAGCAGTCCACACAACAAACTATTGTCGGGATTGAGGGTGCAATTAATTCCGGTGATTCGATCGCCTTCTAGTAGGTCAAATTGCACGATGATTAGCTGGTAACTACAGCTCTAGAGACTGAGCTAACAGGCTGACCTGTTACTACTTGGGTGAAGGTATAGGAACCAGCAACTGCACCAGTAACAAATGTCCAGATACCGCTAACCGGAACAGTAAACGTTGTACCCAATACAGCACCAAAATAAGGTCTGATTGTTGCACCTGCAATACCTGTACCAGTGACGGTAGAGCTAACAGCAGCGGTGAGAGGAGATATGATGATTGGTGTAGTGTCAGCACCTGGATAATCGGCGTTGTACTCTGCATTTCTGAGTACCATTGAGTTTGCTACATTTGCCTGCGCTTGCTGGTCGCTGGCGGCATTTCTGAGGACGATCGGTTCTTTTGCCATTTGAATTAGGTGTTAGGCTTTAGGTATTAGGCTTTAGGTTCAATCCCGCAGATCTGCGGGATTGATATGTATCAAGGCTTTTAGGCTTAAATTGCTACGTCTTCGTAGCCACTAAACAGATCGCCAATTCCCATGATTTCAAATGGAATTTCGATTATGTTGCCTTCGGCTTGTTGCTCTTGTTTGGATTTGATGTTGGCAATACAAGATTTAACCAGGTAACGATACAAACCAGCCCCCACAGGTGCCATTGGGCGGTATTCTTTGACGTATACCTGACGGTTGAGAGTCTCGCCTGCACGTCTAAGGATTGCGATCGCTGGATCGAGTAATTTATCATCAGCAGCCGATCGAGCCATGTATGCGGATAAGTTACCAGATACCATCCCGTTGGTTTCGACCTCTTGCCCGTTCTCACTTCCGCCAAAGACGTAGATTTTCTGACCTTGTTTATCGCGGTTCAGACCAAATTGTTTGCCTGTTGGCACAATCAATAGAGTGGGTTCGTTGGCGAAGGTAATAATTGGGTAAGCATGACCCACAATCGGCGTGGTGGTGGCAATACTGGGAGTAGTGGTAAGCCCAGTCATATCGCCGATCTTAACGATCAAATCAATTCCTTTGAAAAGTTTCACATCGGACATTGTAGTATATCTTTAAAATCCCATAGGTATAATCTCAATACTAGGTCTATCCAAGATTTTGCTCTAGGGTGCAAAATAACACTAAAGATTCAGCCAAATATTCGTTATTTCAATAATATTGATGCGTTAAAATAGAAATAATAATTCACTTTTTAAGGCTATGGAAAACAGATTGACAATATTAGGTGAATCGCCAAAAATTGGCGATAAAAATAGAGTCGTGGCTGAGTGTATTTGCGGGACTATTAAGACTTATCGAACAAGCGATTTGCGATCGGGCAACACAACTTCCTGTGGATGTAAGAATAGATATAATAATCCTCGGTATGGAATGACTAAAGCATCAATTTATAGAACATGGGCAGCAATGAAAGACAGATGCGCCAACCCAAATAATGAGTACTGGAATAGGTATGGCGGACGAGGTATCACCGTGTGCGATCGATGGAAAAAGTTTAAAAATTTTTACGAAGACATGGGAGACAGGCCGGAAGGGAAGCAACTCGATCGAATCGACAATGACAAAGGTTATTATGCCGAAAATTGTCGGTGGGTTACTCCGAAACAAAATTCCAATAACCAAGAAAGATGTGTCAAAATAGAACTCGGTTACATACATTTAACCATTGCCGAATTAGCAGAATTAGCGGCGGTTTCTTGGCCTACGATAAAAAAGCGTTGGCACAGATACGGCAATGCTTGGGATTGCTTGTTTCCGCCTGCTAATTAAGTTTAGAAAACTGAGGTATGACTAGGTTCCACTGCTCGAAAATGATACTGGTTTGGGGTAGTTGTGATTGCACTTGACAATCAGGATGGGCGATTAAGATCCGCCGATAGGCTTGATGACAAGTTTTAGACCTGTCGTGCTGAATCAATCTAATTTGCCAATCTTCCCGAATGCAGGCACCGCCAAACACTGGGACACCTTTAGCCAAGGGATAATAAATCAGGCATTGCAGCCCATTTACCATCCACTCATGCATAGGCTTAGAGTTGGGATCGACGGTGGTAATGATCGCGGGCAACACCTGTCCAGATCCGGTGGTGTAGGTACCCAACTCAGTCCCAAGCGCGGTGATTAACTGCTGACGTAGTTGAGCTGGTGTACTAAAATCCACTAGTAAGATCGGGCATAAAGTTTGAACTGTTTGGCGAAGTAGAAGGGGATATCTAGTTCAGCCCCTGGACGCTGGTAGCGCAATGGTGCCGAACTATCTCCCTTAATCCCGTAGCAAGTCCAAGGTCGAGATGGGTGAAACTTACCCCGCTCGGTAACTCCACCTTCGTGATTTAGAGCGGCATAGTCTACTCCCCAGGTAAACTGCCAGCTAAAATCATCAACTCGACTATGGACTTGCGAATCACGCAGATTGCCCAAATCTACTATGTCTCTAGGGCTACCCGCTAGAGTGCCATTCTGCCTTTGGGTCTGGTTGGGCCAGTCATATTGTTTGCTCTCGATCGCTTTGGTAAATGCCAGATCGGCAGCACCTACTGTATCGGCGAGGGCAAGTTTGACGGCGGTATGAATTTTGGTTCGATCGATCTTAAACATGACTAGAGGTGCGGTTTCGCTCAAAAAAAATGACAGCCTGTGGGGGAGGCTGTCGTTAATGAGGATTCGATCGGTTAGTTTCCTTCTACTTCTACGTCGATCGTAACTTGGATTTTTGTCGTTTTCTTGGTCGATTCGTTGGTTCGATATTCTCCATTGAGTTCCTTCTTGAACCAACGTACCGTCGATTCGCAACAACCACAGATTTTGCCAATTTTTACGTTGCTGAAGTGTTTGCGTTTTGGATCGCCTAGAACTTCCGCAATCGCCATCCGAATTTCTATACCAGATCGTCGCAAGTATGCCACGGCTTCGAGTTGAGCGATCCGCTGCTCGTGGTTGTCAAAGATTGCTGTTGCTTTATCGAAAACTTCGACTTGCTGCTTGCTTGCAACTTCCGCTTTTTCCCAATTTGCTTGTTTGTGAATCCAAAGACGAATACCTGCCTGGGCAAATTTTCGATAGGTTTCGCGAGCTTTCTTTGTTGTCCGCTGAGACTCGAATGCGTACCATTCCAAAATGATTGCACAAACATCGTCTCGGAGGACTGTTACATTTTTGTAAGCAAAACTAGTGGACAGTGTTAACTCTTTGCCACATAAGCACTTGAGGAATTTTGAGCAAGAACTCGTGGACACTGACTGTACTATGTTATCGACGGCTTGCCGACCAACTCCGCACAAGATCGCAAGACCCGAAACAGACATCCCAGCTTCACCACTAGGCAATACGAAAAACTCGACACCGTTAATTTCGGTGCGGACAATGCTATTATTCAAAATGTGTTGACCTAGATATGAGGTTGATACCGCCGATGGAGATCGTCAGGTTAGAACTGGCACTCGCGATCGGCACAACAATTATATCATGCGAAAAATTAATCCGCCTCAAGTTGCCTTATTTTTACCAAAACCCAGTATTTGCAACACTTCCATCAAAACACCCGAATCGGGTGTTATGGAGGATAAAGCTCCGCCAAACAACTAATCTGCTTCAAAATATCCAGCGATTCTCTGTCCAGTTAGCTCGGTAAATCCCAATACCTCTAAGGCTGCTAGCTGCATCTTCGGTACCATGTGGAACTTACCAGTCAGCCCATTGATGTTCGCCGTAGCCACCGCATCACGAGCGATCGAGGTGGGAATAATTGCCGGATCGATCGCGTATCCCTCCATATAAATCCCTGGTAGATTCTGCGGCTGGGTTCTGGCTGGGTCATAGTTTGGCTCTTTGCGTTGGTCGAGTTTGCAGGAGATGGTGATGGGGATGGTTGATTCGATCGGATTCCCCGTCTCTAAGTCGGTGGTAATTGCCCCGCTGCCGATCTCGAAGGTGAGAGAGGCATTATTTAGCAGTCCGTCCAAAAGTGAAATTGACATTTGTAAAAAGCAGAGCTTCTAAGAAGCTCTGCTTGAAATAATCGAGTATCGCGAGTACCTATATATTAAACCGATCGCATCATGGGAATCTAGCTGATAAAATGGCACAGATCAAAAAGCCGTAATCCGAATATCTGGCAAGGGGTAATCAATCAGCCGCGCTAACTCTCGCTTGAGCGCAACTCTACTGCCACGCAGTTGACATTGGCGGATGATCGGGTCAAATTCCAATACATCTGCCACTTTTAACCCAGCCTGTTTATCTCCCTGGTTAGCCAGAGCTGTGCGGGTGGTTTTGATTTTAGCTAGAACTTCGAGACACTGATTCTCTAGCTCGATCCCTTCAACTTCAACCGCATCTAGTAACGCAAATATAACGGGCTTCTCGGAGCGTGGTAAATCTAAAACTTGCCAGATGGCAGATCGATCGGCTTGGGTAAACATCTTAACTAGTAAATGCTGCTGTAGTTGGTGTGAAATTGGCAGTGTAGAGAGCAATTCCTTTGCTTATTCTAAATTCATCTATAAGAAGGTTCGTATGGCCAAGGTTACGCATTTTCTTATTAACACCTGATAAAGTAAAGGCTGATGAATTAGATACTGTATCATCTAAAACACCATTTTTAAACCACCTATAGACATCGCCTTGTCGTGTTAAGGCTATGTGTTGAAAGTTAGCTGAAAGAGGTAAGTTAGCTATCGTAATAAAACCAAAACTACTTCCATTGAGGTATACACTAACCTGCGCAAAGCTTGAGAAATTACTTAGTTGTATCAGGAACTTACCTGGATCTTCGTAAATATTAAAACTACCACTAGAGCCTAATGTTCTTACAAAACATTCAATCGTGAAATCATTTTGCAATAAATTATCTAAGTATGAATTATTAGTTAGTGTTAAAGTACCACCGTTTGATGCACCTAGTGATGCAGTACCAAACTTAGAAACTGAACTAAACAACGGAATATTACTTAAAATACTAGTGTTAATTGGCGAACTATCAACAATAGTCGTACTGCCATTAGCACCATCAAAATGTAGCAACAATACTGTATTATTGTTAGCAGCATTATTGATTGTCCAAGTCACACTACCAGCCCCATTAGATACCCCTGCAACTGGTACGATTGTTAGAATTACAGTTTCATCTGGTTCGACCGTTGAATCAGCAATACTAGTCAATGTTATTGTGGCTGACAATTGGTTTGCGGGAATTACTATTGATCCTGAAGTAGTCGTGAAAGTAGTAGCACCACTGGCAGTATAATCACTGCCAAAAGTAGCGGTACCTCCCACTGTAAAGTTAACCGTTAAAGTATTGACTAATTCAGAAGTAGAACTTCGTGTAATTGTTGCTGTAAGAGAATCACCTTCAATTGTGTTTGGTGATGCTAAAACTATTGAGATGTTTTGAATTGGAGCTGATGGATATTCAAATACTTTTTCGATCGATAGGCTAACCGTCGTGCGAGGTGATTTATCTCGATCGAGACCACTTGCTTGATATTTAATTGGACTGGTAAGTCGGTAAGCTCCCCGACTCCCATGCGGAGAAGTCCATTCAAAATTTTGGTGTTGACCGATCGAATCAAAAAAAGCTTCAATTTGAACTAGTGTTGATGCTGTCAGCAGCGGTAAGGTTAAATCCCAGGTATCTAATTTGTTGTTGATGCCAGAAGGTGCTAGTTGCTTATAGCCATCACCATACCGTACCGATTTGGTGCGGTAGGTATTGGTACGAACTGCATTATTTGCATCAACTGTAAAATTAAATGTGGGGAGTGACATTACTCTTTTCTGGATTGATACGCAGTACCAGCCATGGTGATCGAACCAGTAGCAATCAGTCCAGGTAAGGCTTTATCAATATTGGGATTGGTAGCCAAAATTCCCGCACTAATTACGCCGACAAGTAAAGTAGCAATCGGCGTAAAACTTTGAATTAGTGATGCAATATCTCTCAATTTCCGCGCTCCTTAATTAATAGTTGTTCGATCTTGTCACTCAATTTTTCCAGCTTGGCTTCTAATCGGGACACCACAGCTTCTGTCTTATCACTCAATTTCTCAAGTTTAAGTTCTAGCCTTGTCACAGTATTTTCTGTCTGGGTTTCAATTTTAAGCAATTCTCGATCGAATTCCACTTTCCGCACGTACTCAACTGAGAATTGTTGTTGGGTTTCATTCAATTTCTCGATCGAGTATTGCAGTCCCGAAATTTTGTCTTTGAGATCGTTGCTAAGTTGAGTAAATCCCCATTTTGCCAAGAAAATTAGCACCCCAATTAGTAGCGTCCCCCCACCTGCAATCATTGGCGTGGCATCTGTAGTAATACTTTGAGCTAAGTAGGAGGGCTGGTCTTGGTAGGTCGATGCTCCGTAGGAGCTGCTTTGCGAACGCATGGCATAGGTAGTGGGATAGCAGTGGGTCTATTTTAAAATCTATATTCCAAAGCCTCTAGGGTGTGAAACGGAATTAGAACAGGAAAATGCCGTCCCGCACTCTAGAGTCAAAATGGGATCAGGACTAACCTTTGAGCATCACTACAAGCTGCTCGAAATGGACTTTGCCACTAGCGTAATTAGCTACATGAAAGCGATGGGATACACTATCCTCTGTCGCAACCAAATATTTATTGAAGATTGCGATGAAAATGGCAATCCTGCCCCAAATGAATTTAGGGCAGATCTATGGAACGATCGAGCGTTGATTATTGATTACAATGCTGAAACAGGCAAAGCTACGATGGTGCATAATGCTCTTGCTACCTGCGAGCCTGGAGTATTTTATACAACTCATCGGATTAACCCAGAAGGAGCATTTAGAATCCATTTTGGGCAGTATACAGCGTGGGAAATCGGCTACCACCATCAACAATATCCTGCGCTGTGCCAGTGTCGATCGATCCGAGGATATCGAGACGATAACGAGGATGGCTCAAGAATTGGAGATTGTGAGGTTTCTGGTAATTATGGCGTAAATGTTCATCATGGTTACGAAGCCGATACCATCAATCGCGATTCGGCTGGTTGTCTTGTTCGCAAATTCAAAGCAGCTCATTACAAGGCGATGGATTTGATTCAACAATATCCACCCCAGGACGGAATTTATACCGTGACTATCTTGCCCGGAGATTTAGTATTTGCAGGTAGAAAGTGAAACGATCGAGTGTGTTTACTCTCCCTCCAGAAATCAAAGCCGAACTAGATAAGCGGCTGTTGAATTCTGGTTTTCAAAATTATACGGGATTGGCGGAGTGGCTGAATGAGAATGATTGTAAAATCTCTCGATCGTCAGTTCATCGTTATGGCAAGGATTTCCAGCATAGCTTATCGCAGATTAAGACAATTACCGAGCAAGCAAAGGCAATTTGCGCCGAAGTTGGTGATGATGAAAATGCACTTTCTGATGCTGTCATTCGTTTGACGCAACAACGTGCTTTCCAATTTTTGCTTAATCTCGATTTAGAAGATGAACATCATGAAAAGCTGACAATCAAGGATATTGGAACAATGGTTGCCACACTTAGTCGATCGTCTGTTACCGTTCGAGATCACCGAAACAAGATGTTGGCGCAAATTGATAAGAAACTCAAGGAGATGGAATCAGCACCCACTGACAAACGTAAAGTTTCTGCTGAAGCCTTGCGTATCGTTAGGGAAGAAATCTACGGAATTTTCTCAAATGAGGAGCCAAAATGAGTCTAACAGATTTAATACAAGATGCAAAAATTCATCTCTATGAGATCGACTTAGCTGCTTTAGGTGTGACTGATAAGTATCGGTTTCACTCCGAGAATAAAGTAGGCACAATCATTTGGAACGATCGAGCATTTAAAGAGATGCCGATTCAAATCGAAGGGTTTGAAATCTCTGGTGGAGGACAATTACCTACTCCAACTCTAACTATCTCAAATGTGTTTGGGGTATTTAGCGATCTGATTAGTGAGTACGATGGTTTGGTCGGGGCAAAAGTAACACGCTACGTGACTACTCCAGATCATCTCAATCAAGTGGGTGATGACTACACAATTACTGACCCTGATGAATGGTATGTAAGTGGTTATCAGGAGAATGCTATTTCTGTAACTTTTAACCTTAAAAGTTCATTTGATTTACAGGGGGTGAAATTGCCTAATCGAATTATACTGCGAGACATATGTTCATGGGTGTTTAAATCAGCAGAATGTGGTTATCTAGGGAGTTTGCCTACTTGTGCCAAAACATTAACAGATTGTGAAAATCATTTTCCTGCACCTCAGTATATTAATGGGTCTTTTTTTCCCGGCGTGGATCTGCTTCGTAAAACTTAAATATTTTCACTTATCTCAATGTTAACTGATTCAATCAAGCAAACTATTCGCTATTTAGCTGGACAATCATACCCAAATGAATGTTGTGGATTTCTGACTAAAAAGGGTTTAATGCCAATCAAGAATACATCACTCGAACCATTGCATTTTGCAACGATCGATCCGAAGAGTTATGCGGTGGCAGAAGAGGAAGGAATCATCTTTCTGTACCACTCTCATGCAAAAGATCTGAACTTCTCAAAACTAGATATTGATGCATGTAAGAAGCTAAATATTCCCTTCGTTTTATACTGTGTAGAGCCTGACCATTTTACTATTGGCGACCCACGGGGCGGAGAGTACATCGGGCGCGATTGGATTTACGGCCTGCATGATTGCTACGCGCTGGTGAGGGATTGGTATCGCCAGGAGCGAGGAATCCTACTCGATGACTTCGCACGGTGCGAGGTCGGAGAAACCAGACAGGAAGATTGGAACGTATTTGTAGATAGCTTTGAGAGTCAGGGATTTACGCGGCTATCGGCTTACGGTGTTAAGTTTCAGGCGGGAGATCTGCTACTGATGCAGATTGCTAGTCCCAACCCTAACCATTTGGGGCTGATATTTGACGCGGCTAAACAGGAATTCATGCACCATTGTCTCAATCAACAATCTACCGTCGAACCCTTTGGCGGGTATTGGGAGAAACATACTGTGGGGGTATTGAGATATGCTCGTTGAGGTTAAATTACTCGGCTCTCTAGGTCAACAGTTTGGGCGGAAATATAGATTAGATATTAATACTCCTGCGGAGGCGTTTAGGGCACTTGCAGCTCAATTAGATGGCTTCATGGATTATATGTACGAAGCGGGTAAATGTGGTGTGGGCTGGCAAGTTGTCGATGATGATCCACTAGGGATGGTGGAGACTGGTTTGGATCTGCGGATTAAAACTAACCGCTTAATTATTGCGCCACGGATTGAAGTGGGTGATGGTGTCGGGCGAATTATTGGTGGTTTGGCATTGATCGCCTTTTCGTTTCTAGTTCCAGGAGGCTTTTTGCTCTCAGCCAGTACCTTTGGAGTCATTGGAGCCAAGTTGGTATTAGATGGGCTGTCGCAATTACTCACGCCTACACCTGATAATCGTAAGGCTGACTCAGAAACGATTGGGCAAGCAGCAGCGCGAGGCTACCAGGGATTAGCTGTCCCGATCTTGTATGGTCGCTGCTATATCAATGATTTAATCCCAATTAGCGCGACTGTCTACAGCGAGGATATTCCACTGGGTGCGGATGGTGCGGGTGGTGTGAATTGGGGCGGGGGGGTGGCTGCTGATGCTGATCTGTATCCATCGTTCACTAAAATGCTGCTGCATTTCGATCTAAATTTGACAGATGCAAAAGGCAATGTAACGCCTACTAGTCAGAATCCTTACTGGTCGTCAGTAAAGAAGGTGTTTGGGAGCTATGCTCTCTCACTTGCTGGCTTTAACGTCTTCAATGGCGGTTCTCCAGTAGTGGTGAGTGGAACTGCTCTGGATGTAGGTACCAGCAGCGCAACGTTTGAAGGGCAATTTTACATTGAAGCTCCAGACTCATCGAATACTCTCAATCAAAGCACCCTAATTAGCCGCTACGACTCAGCTACCAGCTTGGGCTATTACTGGGTCTACGATCATACCACTCAAGAATTGCGATTTGTTAGCGATGCTTTCACAGCTCAATGGGCTTATACCATCAATACTGCCGCTCCAGTCTTCCGTCATTTTGCACTGTGTGTAAATACGCTAGCCAATACCGTTAATTCTTTCGTCAATGGCTCCGAATTAGGTGCAGCATCCTACTTTGGGACGCTTGGCAATCCTACTGTACCTTTGATGATTGGAGCTACTAGCCTAGCAACTAATGGCCGATGGATGAAAGGCTACGTTGACGAGCTGCGCGTGACAATCGGCATCGCTCGATATGCTGCTGGATTTACCCCACCTACTGGCCCATTTAGTTGATATGTCTGAAATACTTGAACCGATTGTTCTAGCTGGCGGTGGTGGCGGTGGTGGCGGTGGTGGTGTAGAAGCACCAAATACGTTGCGTAGTCGTGATTATTTACGAGTAATGATGCTTGTTTGTGAGGGTTCCGTTGTCGGGCCACCCAGCGGAGATATCCTCAAAGATTTTTATATTGATGATACACCAATCAAAAATCCCGACGGCGTATTTAATTTCACAGCAGGGGATGTTCAGTACACTACCGGAACTCAAGCCCAACTACCAATGACGGGTTTTGGATCGATCGAAGCAGATACCGATGTGCAAGTCGAAGTATCAAAAAGCCGTGGCCCTGTCGTGCGGCAAATTACTAATACTCTAGATTCGGTGCGAATTAGATTTATCGCTCCCGAATTTCGGAAGATTGAGGCTAATGGGGATCTAAATTCTACGAGTGTCCAATATAAAATTGAGCTGTCTACTAATTTTGGTGCATTTATTGAAGTGGTAAACCAAACAGAATCTGGCAAAAGTGCTGGATTTTACGCTTGGAATCATGTAATTGCACTTCCTAGTGGTACGGCTACTTGGCAAATTAGAGTTACTCGCCTGACCGATGATCCACCAATTACCGGAACTGGTGATAAAAATAAATTTTACTGGCAGTCTTACACATCAATTAGATCGAGCCGTCTCCGCTATCCCAATAGCTCTCTGGTTGCTCTATCTGTTAGTGCTGAATATTTTAAGCAATCGCCAAAAGTAGCGTTAATGTGGCGCGGCAAAAACGATGTGCGAATTCCCAGCAACTATAATCCAACTACTGCAACTTATACTGGCATTTGGGATGGAACTTTCTCGGTTGGGTTTACCAATAATCCAGCATGGGTTTACTATGATCTGATTACCTCTGAGCGATATGGTGCAGGGCGATATATCAAGGCGGCTGCTGTTGATAAGTGGAGTCTGTACAAGATTGGTAAATACTGTGATGAATTGGTCGATGATGGCAAGGCGGGAACAGAGCGGCGTTTTGTTTGCAACGTGTATATTCGATCGCAGGAAGATGCTTTTAAGGTGATCAATAATCTGTCTTCTGTGTTTAGAGGAATGAGTTATTGGGCAGCGGGACAAGTGTTTGTAGTTCAGGATGCACCTCGGAATCTAATTGCTGTTGCTAACTCTACCGATACCAATGGGCCACGCATCTACACTGAAGCAAATACGGTCACAGAATACGATGAATCGGGCAAGATGACATCAGCTCCATTCAACTATAAATCAACCGATTTGGCGGTCAGACATACAGCAGCTATTGTCAGTTGGATCGATCGAGGAGATTATGGCAAAGTTAAGCTAGAATCAGTGCTGGATGATGCGAATATCCTCAAATATGGGTATCGACCAACTGAGCTAGAAGCGTATGGCTGTGCTACTGCTGGACAGGCTAAACGGACGGCTAAATGGGTACTCGCAACTGAACAATTGGAGCGAGAAACAGTTAGCTTTCGGGTTGGAGCTGAGGGCGCGTTAATTCGCCCTGGGGAAATTATTAAGATTGCCGATAGCACCAGATTACGCAAGCGAATTGGTGGGCGAGTAGTCTCAGCAACTAGTACCTCGATTACGCTCGATGCTCCGGTCGAATTATTAGCTGGTCAACTCTATTATTTGTCGATCGTTACCGATCTAGGTATCCAACAATTAATCCATCAATTTACGCCTAGCGTGGCTAGTAGTGCGACTATAATTAATTACGGTACGAGCATTACTACTATTCCAGATGCTGGTACTGTCTGGATATTGGGCGGAGATATTACGCCGCAATTATTTAGGGTATTAGCTATCTCTGAATCCGACGGGATATTCACAGTCACTTGCACTGCCCACAATCCGAGTAAGTATGCGATCGCCGATAGTACTGGCACTTTAAATATTGCGGCTCCAGTGCGACCTTTCCCCGCTACTCCTGATACGCCTGGAGTGGTGCAGGTAGAAATTAATACTGGTTTTGTAACGGTGTTTTGGGAACCTGCGACGAGCTTCGGGATTAAGGAATATCGAGTAGAATATCAGTTGAATGGTGGTTTGTGGGTATGGGCTGATACTACTTCTTACAATGATTTAGATATTGCTTTACCTGCGGGTAATTATTTAGTTAGGGTCAGAAGTATTGATATGCGAGATAGTTATTCTAGCTATGTAATGAGTGGAGGGTTTACCATTGTCTAATTGAAATATCTTCGCACTGCTTTCTCTGGCGTTACTGGTAAAATCTTATTTGGTTTAAGATTAGAATTAGAGATAGCTTTTTTCTTTTTGCCATCCCCTTTGTTTCTACCTGTTTCTTCTGGGGGCACTGGTGGAGTTGCTGGTGGCTTCTGTTGTTGCTCTTTTTGAGGTTCGTTCATGTCTAATAATGCTGATTTAATGTACAAGTATACTGAGAAAGAGGTAGAAAGTTTTGATAAAAGTATCGATACCTTGGGAGTTAAGTTAACTTCAGTACTGGCTTTCGGCGGTGTATTAATGAAGTTTACATCTGATTTACCTAGTAGCTATTTAAAGACCGCTATTGCTATATTTATTGCTGCTGCGATTATATCTGCTTTTGTGGGGCTATTTCCACGCGATCGAGGTATTGCTGTCAGGGCTTATGCTTTTGAGGGTGAAAGAGCTGATTGGTGGTATGGTTGCTCGACTGAGGAGTTCCAGCTCACGATTATTCGACAATGGATAATTCACGTTGAGAAGTTGGAAGAGTTGTTAGATTTTAGAGCTTCTTGGTTGAAGATTTCTCAAGGTTGTTTATGTCTGGCTGCTTTACTTTTTGCTTTTGGTAAATAGCTTATTCCAGTTTTTGGCTATTTTCTGGAATAGCCTTACTCACTATTTTAGTTTTGATACTATTCCAGATATTTCTAATAGTATCAATAGCTTTGACTATGACCTTCCGAATTGTTGCTTCTCGTTTTAAGGTGTCGTTCTCTTTAACTAGCCCAGCGATTCTGTCATTCAAACATTGGATTTCTCCCCGCAGTTGAATGTTCTTGCGCTCCAGGTAGTTTAGGTCTGTTGCTGCTGTGACTTCAATTTCTTTTTCTATCATTGGTGTTTTTGGGGTTAGTTGGTTTGATATTTTATTTTGATAATTCAGTTTCTAATAACGCCACATACAAAGACGCATTTCATTAAAGTCTTTGGTTGTTGTTCTACAAAAGTCAGCACGATAGCTTGTATCTTCGCGCAGCAGTTTATTATGCTGTTTTTGCGCTGGACTGTCATAAGCTCCACACATACCTGCAATCCAAAATATGATTGCCATTGCACCGATAATACTACTAAGTTTGTCAGACATTGTTTTGCAAAAGATAAAGTTTTATTTAAAAGCAATATTCTGGTTTCAATTAAAGAAAGCCCCTAACCTTAAATTAATACTATCATTCCCTAGAAACGCTTTAAGATAAGCATTTTTTTGTGCGTAGCCAATCACTCCATAAGCTTGGCTAGGTTCGCTAAAATTGACAGCAGCCCCTAACAATATGAAACTGTCACCTTGGGACACAGGAATTGCGTAAGTTAAATCAACTTGATTTAGGAATGAAAATTCTGTTGTTGTTGAACCAGAACAACTCGCATTTGAAGCAAATCTTCCAGTCGAATTGTTGCGGCAACGTGATTGCCCATTGCTGAATGTTTGGCGAGAATATCCTCGATTTTGTAAGCCTGCAAAAGAGACGTTTACAACATCTAAAGATACTGCAAGATTTTGATACTTTACAGCAGCCACTCCCGTGATATCCGTATTGTCAAATTTAAAGCCTGTGGTGCCAATAGCAAAGCCAGTATTCAGAATTGGTGATTCCTGAGCAACAACTTTGTTGGTGAATAATAAATTAAGGCCTAATAATATCCCTGCTACAATTCCTGGTTTTAGTCTCTTCACAATCATTATCTGTTGAATTTAATAAATGGTGCTGACTATCTATTCAACAGATTCAAACTACAATCAGGATATTTTTAGAGAAAAAGAAACCGACTAGAACCTAGTCGGTTTCTTTTTTGATGCACTTAATTTTTGATACATGTTAACTAGCCTGTGCTAATCTACCAGCGATCTCTACGTTAATCTTGAGCATCTCTAGTTTGCTCAATCGATCAAGCATATCAACCACTTGCTTAAAGTCCGCATCATTATCAGAACTCTCGTTTAACATTTTCATCAACTCCCATTCAGCAATTGCCAATGTACTGGCAATCTTTTTAATGTTTTTGGTATCAGCAGTTGTTTTCGCTGATTCCCAAGAGTTGAGAGTAGCATGAGTCACACCAATCCTTCTGGCAAATTCCCGTTGACTCCACCCACGCTCTTGGCGAGTTTGTTTCAAAAAATTAGCTAAAACGCGACGTTGTTTATCTTCCGATGTGTTCATTTTATTGATTATTTCCTTGCCTGAGTTTCAAACTCTAGCTGCTTTACTACAAGAAAAGCCCCTAAATACATATTATCGCCATATTCCCGTACTGTCAATTATACGGAAATATGGCAAAGTGATATAGTTGACATAGTTAGGGAGCCACGTTAATATGACTTACATACCCCTACGCTAAATCAATGGCAACCAAAAAAACCACTCTGGTACTAGATACAATAGTTGCCAAGCATCTCAGAGTATATGCTTGCAAGCAAGACAGGTCAATGTCGGATATTACTCAGGAGGCTTTAAACAATTTTTTCGCTCTCTCGTGTCCTGAGTGGCAGAAAGATTATATCATTTTGGAAGATGTGAAGTCAGGGCGATCTAAAAAATAGACGTTAAATATTTTTGATCGCACCATGCGACCCCAACCCCCAACCCCTTAAACCCCATGCTTAACCTATTTTCCTCCGGTACCAAATACCAAAAGATCGCCCGTCAAAACAACTGCAACCTAGTCGAGTCCAACGGCTACTGGCACCTCTACCAAGACGGTACCCTCGTAGCCCGCGAACAACACCCCTGGAACGCCATTCAATTTCTGACTAAATAAATAAATGAACACCAAACCACCACAAACTCCCATGCCCACCGCCGCCGAGTGGGAAGCCTTCGAGGCTTATCGCCAACGAATCAAACTCCAACTCTTATTAGCCAGAGGTTAAAACCTATGACCAGCGAATTAGTTTTTTTAGAATCACGCACCGCTCGACAAGATCGCCTCGAAGATCTCGATGACAATCGCGCTCTCGAAACCATCAACAAAGCGAAAGCTCTAGTGATGGCAATGTGGCAAGGCACAGGCATCGCTACCACCGAACAGATGGCTAAATATTACGAGGTATCGGAAGAAACTGTAAAAAAAGTTTATCAGCGCAATAACGAGGAATTTAGCTCGGATGGAGTAAAAGTCAGAAGAGGTAACGAGTTGAAGGATGTGGGGGACAGCTTGTCCCTCTCTGGAACCCGCAGAACCTCGTTGATGACTTGGCCACCAAGAGCAGCCCTCCGACTTGGAATGTTACTCAGAGACTCCCTGGTAGCACAGAAAGTCAGAACCATCCTACTCGACGTAGCCGAACAGCAACCAATTAACGACAACTTGCTACAAAAGCGAGTATCTCAACTGACCGAAGTTGTAACAAACCTAGCTCATGTAGTGGCAGCATCAGTTGAACTAAAACACAAGGCACTACCAAAAGTATCGATCGATCCAGTACCTGGGGAAATCAAAGCACTCACAGAACGACAGTGTATCAACCAATTAATCAGAAGCTACGTTTTTCGCACCAATCAAAATCTACCACCAGATGCCGAAAAAGAAACTCAGCAAAAAGTCACCCAGTGGATGTACCGCGAACTCAAGATTCGCTACAAATTTGACGTTTACGCTCGGTTCAAAAACTGCACGTACACGCGAAAAATTGACCTAATCGAAGCTGAAAGTCAATTAGCAAATCTCCACACCGTCTGCAACCACTTCTTAGGAATCTAACCAATGTTTATCAAACTTCACTTCCAAACCGACAATGCCTTCAAAATCTTCCGAGTTGAAGACATCATCTCGATCGATCCAGTCTTTGGCGTTGAATGCACAGTGGTTCGCTACTGCCTATTTCTGCGTGGCAACCAAGAGGTTCTGGCTATTACAGCCGAGCAAGCTCACGACCTATCGTTACAGCTTAACCCTAGCGAGATTCTTCACCCATCGCAGTATGAATAACCCACAGTACTGCCACTGCAACCAGTGCGAACCCGAAGACACCTTTGAGTGCGCCACATGTAAACGCCCCTCCCCCAACCAAAACCAATGCTAGCCCTAATTAAAATCGCTGGAAACAAAGCCTCAATCCTATTCAGAATCAAAGACATCACCCGCATCACCCCCATCCTCCTAGACGGCAAACTCGACTGCTACGGCTTAGACCTCACCTGTGAACCCCACCGGATCAAACTCTCCCCCGTCCAGTTTGACAGACTCATCCCCTTCCTCAGCTACATCGGTCTCAGTAGCGGATTGGAAGAAGAGGAACTGACTGCGCCATTAGAGGAAGAAGACTTCGATCGAACCATTAGCGAACTGCTCGATATGGCAATTGCCTCACCATCCATCCGTCCTCAGCATCAAGATCCCTGGCTAACCCTCGAAAAATAAAGATGAAACACACCTTGAAAATGCTCCGTAGCCTTGAATCTTTCATTCACTGGTTCATCATCCTTCCAGTATTACTCCTTGCTTTCTTCGTCTTCGTGTTGCCAGTACTGGTAGTGTTTGTGTCGATCTGTCACGCAGTCAACAATATTTTTTTAGATGAAGAACACCCATTTTACTACTAATCATGCAAACCAAATATTGGCGAACAGAGCTAAAACAATGCTTGAACAGATTGAGAAGGATCGAACAGCAGATCGATCGGGATCGGGAGTACATCCTTTGGAATCATCAGATCGACTTATTGAGCCAGAGGATCGACAAAGCGATCGAGGAATCCGAACAGTGGTGCGAGGCGATCGATGATTAACATCCTTGACCTATTCAAATCCCCACCCCCAAAGTCGCCCGAACAGACTTTACTCGACAACCAACTCGAAGCCGCCTCACAGCAACATGCTGAGTGGGCACTTAAATTCTATCTCCAACTGGTTCTAGACGGCTTACCAGCCGACACCGCCGCCATACAAACCTCATTCAAATTCTTTGGGAGCTACCGTGAATAACCTAACCTACGAACAATTAGCAGCGATCGATCGGTACAAAGCCAAGCTCGACGATATAAACGACCCAAAAGTTTTGAGACAGTGGGCACTAGCCAACTACCGTCAGAACCTGATCATGCACAATACCTACCACAACATCATCAATCACCACCTGATGATTGAGAGCGAATACGTTCGCAGCATCGCTGAGTAATCACAGGGTGCATTTACCAACCCCTTAGCTTTCAAAATCAATGTTAAAGCCAGTAATTGGGTTTGTCCCAACCACGATTCAATACCCCGTCTATGTCTACACCGATCTACAGTTACCCACACCATACGAATTCATCACTCGCAAACAAGTCTTCGCTACCCCCCCACAAGCAATCCAGGCAAAGAGTCACCCTCAACAAATATAGATTTCAATCGCCTCTGTGCGCCATCGATCTAATTGCCCAGCTCCGATATGTGGGTGCCCACTACGTCCTAGTCCAGCCGTTCAAATAATCTACCTTCGATCTATTGTTATGTACGCATCTATCGCTTCACTAGTCGGTAAACCTGGATTCCCCGCTTCATACAACGGTACTAAAAAGTATCTTGAATCCAGAGGTTGTACTCGGAGATTAAAACCCAAAGGCAAGGGTGTAGAGTATCTAGTCGCATTGGACTTAATCAAAGATATCGATAGTCGTCCTACCCCAACCAAGAATTACTATTCAGTCGAAATCCTATTCGAGAAGCTAGCAGGTAAGCCAGGTATCCCTCAGACGATATCAGGACTGCGAAGGAGGATCAAAGCCGAGGATTGGGAAAACCGTAAGCGTGAGGGCAAAGGTGGTGGGCTAGAGTATTTAGCACCTAAAGATCTGTTCATTGAAAAGCCCAAACTATCCCTAGTTCCAGAGATTCAATTACCAGCTCCAGTTGATATTACCGTTGGAGCTGTCCGCAAATCATATCGCCTCGAAATTGTCACTCAATGCGATAAATGGTGCGACGACAACAACATCGAAATTGGACGGCGCGAAGGTGAATCTTACTGGACTGGAGTAGACAAATTTTGTACTCAATATAACCAAGAGAATCCAGATAAAAAGCTGCATACCAACACCGTCGCTAGATGGTGGCAGATGGCAATTCAGAAAGGTTTACCTGCGAATTTGGCAGGCAAACATGGTCAGCACTTAATTGGCAAAACGCTCATCGACAAACAGCCAGAAGTTGCTAGAACGGTGATTGCGATGATCCTCGATCGACCATCACATACAATGACTCAGCTCAAGTATGAATTCCGTCACAGAGAAGATATCAAAATACCCAGCTATCAAACAGTTGTTCGTTACCGCAATGCCTGGAAAGTAAACAATGCGGCGTCTTATTGCGAAATGTACGAAGGCATCAGTGCCTTTAATAGTCGAAGGCGTCCTGCCAATGGTAGTCAAAATATTGAGATGGATTATGCAAACCAGAAATGGGAGATGGATGGCACCAAGGTAGATGTGATTTGTGCTGATGGTAAACGTTACACGATTATGGTTTTGATTGACTGCTTTAGCCGTAAATTTGCCTATGAGATTGTATTGAGAGCTAATGCTGATGCAGCATACGGACGTACTCTGTTCAAGGGATTGATGGAATTGGGAATGCCTGAAATCATCAGCACTGATAACGGTACTGAATACAAAAATGAGCAGGGTATTGATGCTACTCGCAACTTGAAGATTCAGATGAAATTCTGTAATCCTCGCTGTCCTTGGGAGAAACCGTTTGTTGAGCGGGTACATGGAACAATCGGCACCAAATTACTGGAAACTTTACCAGGTGCGATCGGTAATAGTGTTGCCGCAAAAAAACGCCTAGATGAAACACGACTCAAAGATGGGGATAGAATTACCGTCGAACAGTTGGACACCCATCTCAAAGCCTTTCAAGCTGCTTACCACTCTGAAAAACAAGAAGGCGTTGGTATGTCCCCTAACGAAAAGTGGGCATCATCTGACCATGCCAATCACCCGATTAGACGCTTCGATCCGATCGAGGATGCGGAAGCCCTACAGCTCCTCCTTAGCAAAAAGACCAAGATTCGCACGATTCAGAAGAAAGGGATTAAGTGGGATAAACAATGGTACTACGACAAAGAAGGTGATTGGTCGATCAAGATTGACTCTGATGTCTCGGTGCAAGCCACTGATGATGACGATCTAATTCGCGTCTACACCCTCGACAAAAAAGAGCTACTATTCATCGCTCGTTCTGACAAATCATACAGTTTTGAAGACCGTAGAGAAGCGGTAGGAAATGCCAAACGGAGATCTGGAATCGATCGATCTCAAGGCAAGAAAGTTTATCGCAAGGCACGGAAGGAAACCAAAATCTACACCTATCCAGAGATGCACACCGTTGATAATGTCGTTGCCTTTGAAGCGCGGGGCAATGTAGCTGATGAAATCCTTGCAACCTCGCACAGTGCGATCGAGAAGATCAATGCGGACAAATTAGCAGCTCAACAACAGCAAGCTAAACGCGATCGAGAGCAAACCATACTTCGCGAAGACACCTTCTACAACAAGATGGAAGGAGTTTATCTCTCGATCGAAGCCAAGACAGCTACTGAGAAAGAGATCGAGTGGTTCAACTTCCAACTGGAAAATAATCCAATCGGTCGATCGACCTTGGAAAACATTCTTGACAGTCTAGACGCGCAAGCTTCGGCTTAATTATTCCGTCCTGAGCATGACGTTAAAAGGCTCGGAACCCTTTGATAAAGTCATTAGTGTTCAGGATTGCATCTACCTTTACTACCAAATAAATAGACTCGAACTCACATCCGAGTCCAATCAAAAAACACCTCAACAGATTAACTCAGAACATGGCTCAATTAGCAAATCATGAACTACCACAATCGATTATCAAAGAGTTACAAATTGATTCCGAAGGCAAGGGGTTCGTTACTCGTCGCGGACTGGCTCGCATGTGTGGGAAAAGCCACCCTACGATTCAGCGGCTTCTAGAAAATATCGCCAAAGGTAGTGGAACGTGTACATCAAGTAAATCGCTCGAATCTATTGTCGGACAAAGCTTTGAGGGTGGCTCATACTTGCCAGATTATGTTACAGCGGCGATTATTCAGCATTATGCGGTCAGTGGCTCTGAAAAAGCATTGGAATCCTTGTTAATCTTCTCTGCGATCGGGCTTCGTACCACCATTCAAAGCTTGCTAGGTTGGAAACCAAATCCCAAACGTAAGCTAACTCCAGAAGAAATCATTGAGCTGTGCTGCTTGCCAGTACCAACTACTTGGCAGCGTCGCTTTCCTGAAGAATACTACGAACACTTATCACGTTTGACGGGCTTGATTCTCCAAGGAGCCGAACGACCTGGGCTGTGGGCTGCATTAACCAAAGAATTGGTTTACGACTATCTACCCACTGGCATCTATACCGAAATCAAACGGTGCAGGGAATTAACTGGGTGCTACGAAAAGCTGCATTAATACCTATCCACCGACGGGATTCAAATTCTTGAAGCACATCAGCAAAAGGTCTTGCACCACATGCAGGGAGCCGCAACTCTCGACCAGCTTCGCGTCGCTCTCACTCAAGCCTGTACCGGACAATACCAACTTGTATTGCTTTAACTCATGTCTGCTCCAAAGTGCCTACTGCTTGCTGTAGCTCTAATCCTCGTGACCTCACTATGGGCTGCATCTACCATCTACTCGATCGATACCGAAATTAATAAAAATGAAACAAATCACGATTAAAACTTCAGCGATCGCTGAAACGCTCCAAATTCTCAACTTCCTCCGCACCCAAGATGGTGAACAAATGGCATGGGTTGTCGGTGCGCCTGGGAGTGGCAAAACTACCACCGCCGAATATTTAGCTCTCCAGTATCAGGGTGTCTACTATCGGATGCTAACTAATCAAGGTCAATTTGGATTAGTCAAAGGACTGCTCAAGTCGATCGATAACAACACTTGCCGCTCTGGGGCTGAGGGGATGGTAAAGCTGATTGGGATGTGTCGGGATAAACAGCTCGCGCTATTTATTGACGAGGGCGAAAAACTCACCTATACCCACCTGGAAACCCTGCGTGATATTCACGATGGTGCTGGCGTGCCCGTCTTCATCTTCGGTACCAAGATTCACGATAACTTGCACGAGCATCCTCAGTTGTGCGATCGAACTCACTTTCACCGCCTCAGCTTACCCACTGTCCAAGATGCCAAGGCAATTTCTAAACGAGTCGGAACTGAGAAATTCCCCATCTCGATCGCTGATGACCTGCTCGAACTGATCCATCGCAACTCAACTATGCTCCGCCAAATTAAGCGCAGCCTAGCCTACATCGAAGCTGAAGCCATGTCTAATCAGTGGAGCATTGTAGATGCTGTTACTTGGGGCGATCGTCCGTTGCTGCCTGATTTGTACTCGATGCCAGATGAACGGGTTCGCACCAAAACAAAATAATCAGGCTTTGCATCTACTACCAAATTTACCAACTTAATCAATCATGTCTCAAATTACAACAACATCAGAGTCTCAATACAATTCACCATTTGATGCTATTCGCGGCTATCACGCTGACAGATCGGAATATTGGACGGCACGAGAATTAATGCGCTGGCTGGGGTATACCAGGTGGGAACAAGGCGAAAAAGCTTTGAATCGAGCCACTAAATCGATGACAAATCAAGGGCATGATATTACATTACAGGTTCATGAAGTCTTGAAGCCGTCAAACCAGCATAACAACAAGGTTGTAGAAATCAAGGACTATGAGCTTTCCCGATTTGCTTGCTATACTATCGCGATGAATGCTGACCCTGAGAAGGAAATGGTAGCTCTAGCGCAAGGCTATTTTGCAGCTAAAACTCGCGAGGCGGAAGTAGCTAAACAAATACCAGTAGCTGAGTTATCTCGACTAGAAATTCTGCAACTGGCATTATCCAGCGAACAAGAAAAGTTAGCACTTCAAGCACAAATCGAAGCAGATCGACCAGCTACTGAATTAGGTAAAGCGATCGAGAAAGCTGAAAGTAATATTCGAGTTGGTGATTTTGCGAAAGTAATTGGCACCGGACAAAATCGCTATTTCGAGGAATTGCGTGAGTGCAAAATTATTATGGCAACTGGTACATTACCGTACCAACGATTCTTGAATGATGGGTATTTTGTTGTGACTGAAGTTGTGGTCAATAACAAAGTATATCCAGTTGCTCTTATTACTCCCAAAGGGCAATCATATCTAGCTAAACGTCACCAGCAACATCTTCAAGCAGTCTCGATCGAATGTCAGATCGAGACTGCTTTTTCGTCTGCGCTTGTTTAATATGTCCTATTTCCGCCTCCGTTATTCGATCGATTGGCAAACAAATAAATTCACACCCCCTAGACCAAATATTAATTATGCCCCTCCAACCAGAAGCCCTCGAACTCTTGACCAGGATTGCCCGCTCCTTAGAAAGCCAGAGTGGAAACCTACCCCCAGCAATGGGACTAATCGACC
Organism: Chamaesiphon sp. 336R_metabinner_41; assembly: GCA_025359915.1. GTDB lineage: Bacteria > Cyanobacteriota > Cyanobacteriia > Cyanobacteriales > Chamaesiphonaceae > Chamaesiphon. The sequence goes on from JANYDE010000072.1 coordinate 34,060, forward strand.
TACCTCGTACCCAGTACTTGTACGTCGGTCGTGAAGGTGGAAAAGAAGATAATTCCTGTTGGTATCGCCGCAAGGATGAGCAGAATATTCTGATTCATGCTGATGGTCTAGCAGGGCAGTTGATCGGGCTAGAATCGCACACTACCACCTACAAGGATGAAGATAAAATCAAGCTCCGAATCTTGATGCGCTGCGGTTCTCAAACCTATTGCATTCAATCAGGCATGAGTAGCGTATTTAGTCGTGGAATCTTGCTGGGATTGAAGGAACTTGAAGATATTGGATTTCCAATCACCATCGCAGTTCGACCTAGTAAGGAAGAGGAGAAAGTTGTATTTGGGAGCGTATACCTGAATCAGCAACCAATTAAAACTACTTGGGACAAATCGATCGATTGCCTAGCTCTCTTCCAATCGATCTGCCAAAAGTTCGGTTTCTCCACAGAACCAACAGCATCAGCACCAATTGCTCAACTCCGACCACAATCTACCCGCAAACAATTGGAGAATGATTTCTTTCAAGTCTTCACAGCGTTGCAGCGGCATGGAGTCACTAAAGAAGATATGCAAGGATCGGCTAAAAGTTTATTTCCCAACTTTACAACTACAGCAAATATGAGCGATGAGGATCTGGAAAAATTCATTACCCATCTAACGTCCTGGGCTGACAGTTTCCCGCCACATTTCTAATCTTCTCGGTGCATCTACTTTCCAGCAATTAATTAAATTAATAACGATGGCAGAATTAGAACTTAAACAGATTAATCGATCGGGTGGAACTCAAATCCGTGCAGCATACGATCGAGCCACAATCGATCGATACAAAGATCTTCACGAATCCAACTCCAAGCTGCCGCCAATTATCGTATTTTATGACGGGACAGACTATTGGCTAGCTGATGGTTTCCACCGTCTACAAGCCAAGATGGAAACGTGGGCAACCACTGGAGAGGGGACGATCGATTGTGATATCCGCAGTGGCACTCAACGAAACGCGATCGAATATGCTTTGTCAGCTAATGCCGATCATGGCTTGCCTCGCAATGGTGAAGATATTCGGAGAGCAATTTTCAGGTGTTTAGACGATGCTGAATGGTCGCAGTTGAGCAATATCAAAATTGCCAAATTATGCGGCTGTTCTGAGTCGATGGTTCGCAAAGTTAAGGGTGAAAGAGAGGAACCCTCGCATAGTGCGAATGAGGAACAACCAACTAGTCAACCCCGCCCAATTCTTCAACCAGTTGCACCATCTAAACCACCACTCCAACCCATCAAAATTAACCCTGAAGATGCAAAGATTGGCGATGTGTTGGCTGATAAGCAATCGAAGATTGTAGAGCCTGTGGAGCTTATCCCAGACTGTGAATTCAAGGTAGGTGACAGAGTACTAGATGCGGAGGATCGATCGGGTACAGTAACAAATTTTTTCCGGCAAGGTGCAGGCTGGTATCTCAACATCAAGCTCGACTCTGGCTACGACCAAAAGGGCGCGACCGAACTGTATCGACTTGAACCAAAACTTGAAGACAAATGGGCATCATTTTATATCCTAGTCAAGCCAGAACTCAATAATTCAGTTGCCACTTACACCAAGGAAAGTGGCTATCAATATACGCAATTTGAGAATGCGATCGGTCGCGATTTGGTGATGAGCAAAATGAAATCAGCAGTTCAATCGATCGCTGATAAAGAGGGCGGTATTATCAAAAAAATGATTATTAGTATGGAGGATTGCTAGGTGGATGTAATTAACGCAATTTATTATACCGATAAGCTTTATCCTATTCCCGTTAAAATCGTCAAAATCAATAATCAAAGAGCTTCAATTCAGACTAATTCCGGTAGGTTATTAGAGGTTGATTCTAGCCGATTAATTACTATTTTAGAACCAATAACAGGAACTAAGACCAGTCAATCAATTAGAACCAAGCCACCAGGATACATAACCGTACAAGAGTACTGTATTGCAAATAACCTTGAGATCGACGAGGCACAATACCACAGAATTAAAATACTGTGTGGATGGGAATGTCGTAAAACCCAAACCTCGTCATGGCTGGGCAAATATCACATCAGGTTTTATCCAGAAACGATTATCGATACTTGCTACAAAAAAATGATTTCTGAGCAGAAATGATGAGAATGTTTGACCGAGAATTTCATGCAGACTTCCAAGGATTTCGATATTCCTTCGGGATTTGGAAAGTCTTACTATTTACCAAAGATTCATCATTTGCCGCCACTGGTGAAACCTTTCAATGCTACTGGGAAATATTTTTTGATACTTTAGGATTTTTGTAAATGGTTAAGTACACCGTGTCCAAACAACTAATCTCTAGCAAGCGTGTTGCCAAGAGATCGATCACCAAAGCCACCGAGCAATATTCAGATAAATTAACTCTTGTCGATCCGATCGACTATCCAAATATCCCAATCAGAGAGAACCTAATCGAAGTCTGGATTAGTAAGAAATATCTCGTGCAGATCTATGCTGTCCAAACTGGAATTATCCGCATATCAGTTAATAAAACCTCCCTCCAAGGTGTTGGGTTTAGGAAAGATGGGAATATGGCATGGGCAGAAATTAGTTGGGAAGAATTGCAAGATATTAAAAACACTGTCGGGTTTGCAGATCACTGCGCTGTAGAGGTATTCCCACCTGCTGAATTAGTTGTCAATGTTGCTAACATGCGCCATCTTTGGGTATTGGCAGATTGTCCTAAATTCGTTTGGGGTGCTAACTCATGAGACAACATCAACCGCAATGGCAGCAAAACGAAATTGATTTCCTAGAAAATTTAATTAACGAATTTCCCAGGATTGAAATTGTCAAACAACTTCAATCCTACCAGCGTAAAAACAAATTATTCGTCCGCTCCTACGGTGGCATCAGTGATAAATTACGCAAACTGGGGCACCAGAACGATCTTCAATTAGATCGACTCAATAAAAGCCAATTAGCAAAGCTGCTAGGAGTTAAAGTAGAGCGAGTTCAATACTGGTTTAAGAAAGGATTGATATTCACTCCAGGTGCAACACCAAGTTCGAGTACTATCGTCAAGCTTCGTGACTTTGCAACTTGGGCTAAATCAAATGTAAAGCGACTCCATTCGATCGATAGAGACTTGCTAGCCTATGCAACTGGAGATAAAGAACTAGCCGATCGAGCTACTGCACTACGTCCCTATTATTGTCCAGTAATTAACATCACCACTGGCAAGAGATATGCAGGAATAGAAGATGCTGCTAAATCTAATTTTATTAGCGGTGGAGCATTGAGCCTTGCTCTCAAACAAGGTCGAAAATGCGGTGGGTTTGAGTGGCGATTTGAGGTAGCAGCATAGTGGTAAATTTCCGAACTGAAAATCTCATTCCACCGCAAAACATCGAGATTGAAGAAGGTATTCTGGGTGGGATTTTATTAGACCCAGAAGCGATCGGGCGGGTATTAGAATTACTCACCCCTGAAGCCTTTTACATCCCCGCTCACGCCGAAATCTACCGCGCGGCCCTAGCTCTCAACAGCCAGGGCAAGCCGATCGATCTGATGACCATCACCGATTACCTCACCGACCAAAAGCAGTTGGAGAAAATCGGTGGGCAAGCCAAACTAATTCAGCTCCTGGAACGCACCGTGAGCGCAGTCAACATTGACTCTCTCGCAGTGGTGATTGCGGAGAAATACACCAGGCGGCAATTAATCGCAGCGGGGAATAAAATCACCGCTCAAGGCTACGATACCGTCAGTAAAATTGAGGAATCACTCGATCGATCCGAACAAGCCATCTACAACATCTCCGCCAATCGATCGGGTACCAAACTCACCACCCTATCCTCAGCTCTGGTTATCGCTGCTAAAGATATCGACGAACGGCGGACTACTCTCGCCCCGCCAGGGCTAACCTGCGACTTTCTGGATTTGGATGGGATGACTGGTGGTTTTAGTCGATCGGATTTAATCATTCTTGCTGGCAGGCCGTCAATGGGGAAGTGTGTGGCTTTTCATTCCCAGATTGTTCTAGCAGATGGATCGTTAAAAACTATTCAGGAAATTTACAACGATCGCAAGGCAAAGCTATTAACACTAGGAGAGAATTTAAAGATTCAATATACAGAACCTTCTGCTTATATTGATGACGGGGTAAAACCAACTTTTCGCGTTACAACTTGTCTGGGTAGACAAATCGAAACCACGATAACCCACCCCTTTTTGACAATCGGGGGTTGGAAGCCGTTAAGTGAAATCCAGGCAGGAACTAAGGTTGCAGTGCCAAGAACACTAGGCACGTTCGGGCATGAAACAGTTAGAGATTGCGAGATTAAAATATTGGGATATCTTTTAGCGGACGGCTCTTTGTCTGGCGGTCAACCAGGATTTACTAATAGTAACTTAGAGATACAAGCTGATTTTATTGAAGCGGTTGAGTCTTTTAATGATCTTAGTACTAGAAAATATGATAGCCAAGGCAAAAAAGCACCGACATTTTATGTTACCTACAACCGCCAAACTCTTCTTCAAGAGCGGAAAAAATTCGCTACTCGCTTGTCCGAAGAAATCAAAAAATCGGGCTTTTCCAATCCAAGAATAGAAAAGATTTTGGAGCTAGATCCAGGAATAGTTTCTCGATGGCGTAAAGCATCTGGACTTCCCAATCCAATTATTATCGAAAAATTAGTGCATGTTCTAGGAATTGCAATCCAAGATCTACTACCTTCTGGATTGGAATCTATTGCGTGGGAAAATCCTTTGACAGCTTGGTTGCGAAAGATTGGACTTTGGGGTAAGACGGCACACAGCAAGAGTATTCCAGATTTTGTATTTAGTCTAGAGCGGCGACAAATAGCCCTACTACTAAATCGCTTACTAGCTACAGATGGCTGGATTTGCATACTAGCCGCTGGTCCATGCCAAGTTGGATACTGCACTGTCAACGAAACATTTGCGAGGCAAATTCAGCATTTATTTTTACGATTTGGGATTATTGCTAAACTCAGATTTCGCAGCGTCAAATATAAAGGCGGCTTGAAATATGCTTGGTCTCTTGACATAACAGATGCAAAATCTATTCAATGCGTGATTGATGAAATTGGAATTTATGCAAAAGACGAAATGATCAAAAATGTCCGCACGGCTCTTGAACAAAAGAACTACCAGACAAATCGAGATTTGATTCCAGTAGAAACCTGGGAATTATTGAAATTGGCAAAAGGAAGCGAATCATGGAAATCTCTAGCTACGAGAGCTGGAATCAAAGGTGCTAGCAACATTCATGTTGGCAAACGTGCTTTTACTCGAAAACGTCTCTCGGTTCTTGTTTCCGTTCTATCCGCATCAGCTCAAACAACTGTCTTGCAAAATCTAGCAAGCAGTGATGTTTACTGGGACGAGATTAAGTCAATAGAATATGTTGGTGAACAGCAAGTTTATGACTTGACGATTCCAGAAACTCACAACTTCATTGCAAATGATATTTGTGTTCACAATACGTCGGCGGGGATGCAGATCGCTCACAACATTGCTCGAAAGCATCAATTACCCGTGCTGATATTCAGTATGGAGATGTCCAAAGAACAGATCGTCCAGCGGTTTATTGCTTGTGAAGCGGGGGTTGATAGCAATCGACTTCGAGCGGGACGAATTAGTGATATTGAGTGGAGTAGCGTGCTGGGTTCGATCGATCGAATGAACCAGCTCCCAATCTATATCGATGACACTAGCGATATCAGCGTGGCGGGGATGAGGGCGCAAGCCAGACGAGCTTGCGCCGAAACGGGTAAACCCTTGGGGCTAATTCTACTCGACTACATCCAGTTGATGGGCAACGGTAATAGCGATAATCGGGTTGAGGAGCTAGATAAAATTGCGCGTGGGCTAAAAGGGTTGGCAAAAGAATTTACGGTACCTCTAATCGCCTTGTCGCAGCTCAGTAGAGGTGTTGAATCCCGTAACGATAAACGCCCGATGATGTCGGACTTGCGATCGAGTGGTGCGATCGAGCAAACAGCCGATATCGTGATTATGCTCTACCGAGAAAGTTACTATAATCCCAATTCGATTAACAAGGAGACGGAGTTGATTATTAATAAGAATCGGAATGGTGCAGTTGGAACAGTCAAAATGATGTTTGAACCTGGATTAACCAAATTCAAAAACATCACTAGGTTTTAGAGAAAAAGAGGGGGTCGCATGGTGCGACCCCCTCTTTTTTCGGATTATATTGTTAGCAATATAATTTAACATTCAGAAAAATTAAATCGACTCATAATGTAATAAGCCCCTCGCGAGTGAGTGCGAACAACACTCGATCTCCAGGGGCAGTAAAACCTAAAAACACTAGGATTCACATTTTGAATAATATCACTTTAGCCGCTCAAAGCGGTAGTTCTCCGTTCGATTCCATAGGTCGAGTCGAAAATGGTTGGGAATTTTGGTTCGCACGAGAACTGATGCCAATGCTAGGCTATCAACGTTGGGAAAATTTCGCCAGAACGATCCGAAAGGCAATTCGTTCTTGCGAAAATGTAGGAAACTCGGTCACAGAGAACTTTTGCGTGATACTGCGAAATACAGACGGGCGTAATTCAGAAGACTATCGCCTATCTCGACATGCTTGCTATTTAGTAGCTATGTGCGGCGACCCAGAAAAGACGGAAATTGCCGCAGCGCAATCATATTTTGCGGTTAAGGTTCAGCAAGCAGAAACGTTGGGCGAGGTGATTGCAATGCTAGTGAAAGATTTAGTGCAAAGAGAACTCGGCAAACTTCAGCCCCAACCATCAGCACTCGAACAGCGACTAGATCAGCATGAATGCGAGATCGGTCGCATCTTCAAACCAGATGGTCAGTTCTTCTCAATTAGAGGTTGGGCAAACCATCGCAAAGTTAAAATCAACATCAAAGAAGCCTCGAACTACGGGCGAGTTGCTAGCCGCCTATCAAAAGAAGCTGGAATTTCTACCGACAAGGTACCAGATCCTCGGTATGGATCAGTTAAGGTCTATCACGAATCAATCCTGATTCAGATTATTCCCTAGCTAGCTTCCCACCAATTAAAAAGCGATCGATCCACTCAAGATCGATCGCTTTTTGGTGCATTTTCACACACTAGAACCAACCCACCCCAACAAGCAATAATCAACCATCCCGATTTATCCCAATCGCTTGTTTACCACACCACCCATCCTCAAACGGATCTGGAATGCCATCAGCAGTGTCTTTCAGACCGAGACACCAGGACAGATCCGCCCAGTCTCCTACTACACCGTTGGTACCGACCAGTCTGACATTGGGCGTAACTTCGATTTAGAAATTCGCGAGCCGATCGTCCGCTCCCCCGACATTGCCCGACCACTGGCAGAAATGATCGAATTTTGTCCAGAGGCCAGCGCAGCAATTATCGAAATTCGTGGCTCGGTACTCAGTAGTGATGATGGGGATGACATGGGGTTTACCATCGCCGACGAAGTAGCGATGGGGGTAAATGTCGAACCAGAAATCAAGAAGATCCTCGATCGAGTGGTAGATGAAGTACTAGGTGGTACGAACTCCGAACTCGCGATCGAACGAATGCTCGAATGGGGAGACGCATTTGCGGGGATTGGTGTGAATACCAGATTGATGCAGATCGATCGAATCGTCTACCTGCCTACCTGGGAAATGTTCCGAATCGAAGACAATCAATCGCGGCTGCTGGGATACGAACAGCGCAGATTTCTCACCGATCACCGCGAGTTATTCCACCCCCTGACAATTTGCCATTGGCGGTTTAGACGCAAAATGCTCTACGGTCGATCTTTGTTTGCGGAGTCGGTGAAGGCTAATGATTGGGAACACCTTAAACAGGCAACAGAGGATTTAGCCGCAGCCGCTAGATCGATCGGGATCAATCCCAACGTCCACCGTCTTCCCGATGGCTGTGATGACGAATATGCCACCGCCTATCGCCAACAGTATGAGGAAGCAAAGCGACGCGGTACGGTGACAGATTTTTATCTGATGCCTACTGCTGATGTCGCAAAGGTGGGGAACCTTAACCCCGACCTCACTGCCCTAGCAAATACCGTCCTACTGTGGCGACAACGCATTGCCATGTCATCACGGGTACCCAACTATTTACTGGGTATTCACAACTCTGGAGCGAAGGACATAGCTGGGCAACCTGCCCTCGGTTACGCCCGTTTTATCAACTCCATCCGCCGGAACCTCACCGAGGGTATTCGCCAAATTTGCGATCTGGAATTGGCATTGCATGGCATTCCCAAAGAGCGATGGCTGTACGCGATTAAATACCCTCGCATTGGTGTTAATCCTTACGGTAAGGCGACGGCTGCCACTGAAGATAACAATACTTTAATTGGTAACGAAAATGCCTAATCTGACCTTCCCCAATGAACCACCATTACCACCAGAAACTGAAGTCATCGTCAATGCTGAAACTGTTAGACAGTCGATCGATGATTGGAAAGCTAATTGTCCCGATCCTGATTTTGTAAATATCCTTAATCCCGAAATTCAATGAGTAACGAACAAGCAACCGCTGGACATTCCTACAGATCGATGGCAATTAGTGTATACAAATCGTATGCCGCGAATACTGGAAACAAAAACTTTAAAGGCGATCCTATGCCTAAGTGGGACGAATTGCCAGTAGGTATTCAGACAGCTTGGGAGGCTGCGACAAGACAGCTTATTTACATTGCTTATCAAGATCCAGAAATAAAGACTTTTCCTGATGAGCAAAAGTGGACTGGCTGGACTCGTCCGTAAAAACTTCATCCCAAATTGGATTAATGTTAGACCCAAAAGAACGATCGCGTATGACGTTTTATCTTAAAGAACTTCGCGATAAATTTAACCAACACCCCGACTCGCTTTGTATACGCAACGGCATCATTGCGCTAGAAGATCGGCTGGGATTACGTCGATCGATCTCACCAGTCGATCCGATTCAATTCATCGACACTTTACAGAAAATTCGCGACATCTAATGCAATTCGTAACTCAAACTAAATTCCCACAACGCGGCAACTGTTTTAGAGCTTGTCTGGCTACATTGCTCAACATCAATATTGATTTCATGCCACCGTTTGAGGAGCAGTCTGATAACGTTTGGATACCAGCTAAACAATGGTTATTATACCAAGGCTTAACTCTGTGCAATTATCACAGTTCATTCCCACCAGATGGCTACAGTATTGCTGTTGGGCAATCGCCTAGAAATCCCAATATTCAACATGCTGTTATTGCTCTAAACGGGGTGCAATATTTCGATCCTCATCCCACTAGATTGGGATTGGAAAAGATCGATCGATATTGGCGGATTGAGGAATTGCAGCTAGAAAATAAAGTAACTCCAGGTAGTAGTAATGTCTATGCCGATCTAGGATTTGATCGACCACAAGAGATGCTTGAAAAAGCTCTAACAGTCTCACGAATCAAAACAAAAGTTAGAAATCTTGGTGGCTATGATGTTATTTCTCAATTTAAAGGCATAAGAGAAGCAACAAGAGGACTAAATCTAGAATCAATTTGTAGAGGTAATTTCAGAAATGTTGAAATTGAAGGATTAAAGCAGGTTGAGAAAAAGTTAGATGAGCTATCGAAAAATACAAACTCAGATCCTTGGGAGCAAAACTAGGTGATTGAGTTTATCTTCGATCGAGCTATACAACGTTACCGTTATAAAGATAGTGGTAAGTTCGTAGGGGCAAAAGCGATCGAGAATTTAACCATCAAAGCGATCGTTCAAGTCGAGGGTGATATTACCACGATTACCAATCTATTAATTGAAGGTAAAATCACCGTTGGCACCTGGGAAGACACTACCAAATCAGCTCTCAAAAATCTCCATACCTGGAATTATCTTTTAGGAGTTGGTGGTGAAAAGCAGATGTCCCAATCTGATTATGGATCCTTAGGGCAGAAGATCAAGCAGGAATATAAATACTTGAGAGGGCTAGCTCAAGAGTTAGTCGAGGGCAAAGTTACCGAAGCTCAATTACGAGCGCGGATGGCTCAATATGCCGCCAGTGGAGGGACAACTCATGAACTAGGACGCGCCAAATCTCACCAAAAGGCTGGTTACTTTTGGGAGAAAAGAATCAGGACTAAACTCAATTCCTGCGAGTCCTGTTATCGCTATGCCGAAATGCTCTGGCAACCGATCGCGACTCTTCCTGAAGCTGGACAAAAATGCGAGTGCCGATCTAATTGTGGCTGCTATAAAGTCTTCTCTCGGAATTTAACTAAACCTGGAGATTCGATTCTAGAGCAAGGATTTGGCTGGCTAGGCAAATTATCAATTAGAAAGTATGGTATTCGACAAACAGAAACAATTAGATTTATTCGATCTATATCAAACAGATCGATCGATTCGACTAAGAAATAAAATTGCAGTTGCTAATCAGGGACTAGTGAGACACATTGCTCACCGACTAGTTAAACAACTAAGAAATGTTGACTTTGACGATCTATTTCAGGTTGGTTTTATTGGGCTGGTTAAATCGATCGAGAAGTATAAACCTCAGATGAATACACATTTTTCTAGCTATGCAATCCCATTTATTAGGGGATCTATGCTTCACTATCTTAGAGACAAACACGACACTATTAGGTTAGGGCGAGGCGTGTCTAATTTCATTGTACCTGCTAGAAAAGTAATTGAAAAATTAACTGTAAAATTAGGTCGCAATCCTACACATTTAGAAATTGCTGAAGGTTTGAAAATAGATCTCGATCGATGGCTGGAGATTCAACAAAATTTTTATGAATGCAATAATACCAGTCTCAACTTATTAGTTCAGCAAGGCGGAGAGCAAGCTTCTGAATTTCAAGATCTTATAGTCGATCGATCTCAAATCGATCGATTTGAACTCAACGAAACTTTAATTGATACGCTTAACGCGATCGAGCAATTAGGCTGGAACGAACAGAGGGCGATCGAGTGTGTCTACCTCCAAAATATGACCAGAAAAGAAACAGCAAGAAAAATTGGTGTTTCTCCGATCACCATTACTAGATACCTGGTAACAGGTCTTCGGAAACTTCGAGTGTTGATGTTACAATATTAATGTGCCGATCGCGAGGAAGTGCTATCAACACTCGGATCTCCATCGGCAGTATCAACGTCTAAGAGAGTTGTCTTTTTCATTCCCGCACCCTATCAAGATTTAGCTCACACCCATAGCATCAGAGGATCACTAGTTAATCACTCAAAATGCGCCAACCAACTCCAGCCGAATTGGAGATCATTAATAAATTACTACCAGAAAGTGGAGAACCACTAACCGATCGAGACATCATCGTCGAAACGATCGTTGCCACCGATAATCTTATCTCTCGTTCCAAGTCCAAATGGCATAAAGACGCACTTGCTCAACTAGCAGAATTAGCTATTGGCATTTCGTTTACAGCAGACCACGACTGGTCGAATGTTGACAAAACAATGGGCAGGGTTTTTGCAGCAAAAGTCGTAAGGTGCGATTCCGCACCCGCTGACTTACTCGATCGCTGTGGCGAGAAAACTAACAACCTCCAGGCTATTAAGGATGATGGCGGCTATTTCACGCTTGAATTCGATGTTTTCCTCGATCTCAACTCTTTGGCAGCGAGGGCGATTAGGTACGGAATTATAAGTGCGGTGTCTATAGGCGGCTTTGATTATACGGACGTTCATTGTCCACTTTGCAACACGTCGTTTTTTGATAAACAGTGCCCTCACGGAGTGCCGGACTCCTGGTATTGCGAGGATGAAGACATGGCTCCTTATTACGAACGTAAGGACGTTATCGACCTGGGTGAAATATCTGCGGTACTGATCGGGAATATTCCTGGTGCTGGTATCAAGCGCAAGACCTAGTTAGTTGGAAACAGGCAATCCCACACGTTTTTATCAACAACGACATTTTGACGTAAATTCTAACTCGCACCGTGCGATCCTTCCTAGACAATCCCGCACTCTAGAGTGTTTATTCCTCAAAGCCTAAGATTCCAACAGCCTAGCATTTTTATCTAATGTCACCAGAATTACGCGATCGATTATTCACAGCTATCCCAGCCTTAATCGTCCTCCTAAATAAATTTCGGAATCAATCGGTTGAACTCCAAGCGTCCACAGCCACTCAAGCAGCTTTAGTCGCCAGTTTGAACGATCGGATCGTTGGACTCGAAACCAAATCAGAAAGCTTGTCCACAGCACTAGTTACCGCTCAAGCAGATACAGCAGCAGCCCTTACAAACGATCGCGCTGACCAAGTTGAGATTGAAGCACAGAAAGCGCAAGTAGCCGAACTCCAAGTCAAATTAACTGAGCTGGATGCTGTGAACAATCAGAACGAAATTGCTAGCGCAGCCGCCAAACAAGCAGCCGAAGAAGCACAGATCAAACTGAACTCCCTCACCGCTCAAATCGAAGCTGACGACTCCAAAATCAAAGAATTGATTGATACAGCTCAAACAGCTATCGACATCGTTTAGACCCAACAAATGGCGGTAATTACCGCCATTCTTCAATAGTATCAACCCAACTCTAAAACAAAATGCTAGGATTCTTCACTCTCAACTGTAACGATCCCTGTGCTGGTGGCGGCAAAGACCCAATCGACTATACCTTGCAACTTCAAAGCATCCTCGAATCTAGTCGTGACATCCTCAAAGAAGTTCGTAACCACGAAGTTCAAGCCGATGTCGATCTCGATCCCATAGTCAGTAAAATGACCCAACTATTGGGCGCAATGGATTATGTTGCTCAACGCCAAGATTTAACCACCGAGCAAATTCGCGTCAGTGCTGAATCTCTCCAACAAAAATTTGCGACTTTAGCGAGTTCCATTGAAGGCTTCGAGAGTTCTACCTTGCTTGCCTTCACTTCCTTGGGTAATGCTTTCAAAGTAGAGTCTGACGAAACTCAAGCTATCCTTAACCAACTTAATACCTCGATCGCCGAGAGCAATAAAGTCACTGAAGTCAAATATTACCAATATATTCTACTGGCTGAAGCGACCGACGTAAGCGCAACTATCACTATCCCCGCCTGCGCGATCGAAATTGCCGCAATTCCCTACACTTGTTACGACTATACGGTCAATGGCAAGCATTACACATCTGGACACCAGTACATGCGTGAGTCTAAATCGATTGGTAATCGCGCCCTTGTCGAAGATGCTCACGAGATTGTAATCCCACCCAAGGCAAAGCTCCATCTCTCTTACACATCGCTGCGTCCAATTGGTGAACCCACCATCGTCGGTGGTGCCCTATCCCCTACTGATGATGCTGCGATTGCAGGATTAGTCGATCGAGCTGAAGCAGCAATGGTTTAGTCTTCACCCAAAATCACAACTACCACTCCTTTAAAATGACAACTCGCACCAAAACCAAAGAACGTCAACGCATCGACAACCTCAACAGAGCCAAAGGTTTTGGTCGAGGAGCCATCAATACCGATAAAGTCGAAGCCGAGGAAGTCGCTACCGACGAAAAAACCATTGTCAAAAATTGTGATGGTGAATCTGGCAATGATGGAGAAGAACCAGAAGACAAGCCAGAACCACCAAAGACAGTTTCTCTCACTCAGTCCGAATTAGAATCCTACGTCAAAATAGCACTCGATCGAGCTAACTCTACCAATCAACTAGAGATCGCTCGTCTAAAAAGCGATTCCGATAAGGCTACTACCGAAGCGAAGAAAGAAGCAGATCGCCTTAAACTCGAACTTGAAGAGCAAAAAGCTAAACAGGATACCCTCAATGCGGTATTCGGTCAATTTAGTTTAACCGCTCCTAGTACTGGCGATAGTCGCACCAACTCTACTAAGCCATCTCGTTCTAGTGAAATGGATGCTAAAGATGCACTCAAAGAGTATCAGCGCATCCTCGATTCTCGTAGCGATACCCCTAATAAAACTTGGGTCAATCCTAAAACAGGTGAAGAGTACGACCAAAAAGACACCTATCAAGCCGATCGATTCCTAGCTAGGAATCGAGAAAAACTGCGCGATGGGATGGAAGCATTTGCACGCAAGAATGGTTTACTACGCGGTCAAGGCGCGGATGCTGCAACTGTCAGAGCAGATATTCCCCCCGCATTTATCGACTATCTCAGTGGCGTAGTTCGTCAAAACCACTCACCTAAATTTATTTTCCACCAATTCGCAAATTCAAAAGTTGAGATTGGCAAAGGTGAAGGCGATACAATTCAGATTCCTCGACTACCTTTTGGTCAAACAGGTACAACCCTTGCTGACTGGGATATCACTGGACTTGGTACGTTAGTTGCTACTGACCAACCAATTACAGCTAACTCTGTCAGCATTACCCTCAAAGAATACGGGATGGGCAAAAATGCCACCATCCAACCAATCAGCATCCCTGAGTTTATTTTAGCTCGATCGCTCCTGGATCTAGAAGCTGCACTATCTCAAAACTTGGGTCAGAACTACTATGAATTTGAGGATATCGGTCTGCGTAACCTCTGGTTTGGTACTTCTAGAGTCGTCTACAACCGTCTCAACACGATCGAAACCGTACCTGCGAACCTTGTAGCTGGTTCTGGTGGTACGATCACTTTTGCATTCCTCAACAACCTCTACGCCTATATGTCTGGATTGCAAATTCCAGCATACGAAAATGGCAAGTACGGTATTGTCCTCAACTCAACTGCATTAGCTCAACTCTCTAATGACTTGGCAACGCGCAACCAGTATCTGACCAAAGATAGCATGATGGATATCACCAATATCCTTAATGCTGCTACCAAATCTGACTTGCCTAAGATCGACGGGTACTGTGGTGACATTGCCAACTTCATGATCTTCACAACCAACGCGATTTCCCTGGGAATTGCTGGTACTGTTGGTGTTCGGAATGAGACGTTAGGTATAGGTGTCAGAACAACTCGGACTAACTTTGCTTTTGGTGCTAGTACGATCGCTCGCGTAGCTGGAATGCCAATGTCGATTCGTCGAGACATGAACGATGATTTTGGTCGTCGCAATCGCTATGTCTGGGTTAGCCACGAAGGGTTTGGCGCACTCGATATCGATCCTATCCTCAATGCCTCTCAACAGTTGCGCGTGATCGAAGTTCGTCACGTTGATGTAGCTTTCTAATCATTCGTGCCCAAAAAATCAGGTTTTTTGGGCATATTCTTTAATCATGCACAAAAAAAGCATATTTTCACCCAATGGCAGAAACTAAAGCCGCTCCAGTACCAGAAGTAGTTCCAGCTAAGGCTGAAGAACCAAGTATCAATAATAATTTCTACAATCGATTAGGAATTTTGTATTGCTCAAAGTGTGGCGAACGCAAGCGGACGATCAATGGGACGACTCCATTTTGTCCGATCGCTAAACCTAATTGTTCTGGCTTTTCTGCCTAGCCTTTTCCAATCGCAAGATTGTATAAACAGCCGTTCTTGACATTCTATATTTAGTGATGATGGCAGGTATAGACAATGGAGAATTTTCTAGGCTACCTTGCCGATCGAGAATCATTTCCCGATTCCGCTTCTCTTGCTGCCATTTTGCACCTTTCGGAAGTGAAATTGATTGACCACCATAGATCTGTGTAATTTTTCTAACTTCCAACTCTGGCAAAATTGCCAATAGCCTTCGATTTTTGTTCCAAAGCTTGTAAATATAAATATTTTCAGAAGGGAACTGTTCACAAATAGCCCTAGCATACTCATCCCCCACTACTTGAGCCAACCCTGATAAACCAGACCCAATCTCATTTTTTGAAATCATTGGAAGTGCATTATTGAACAATCGAGACTAACTTAATATTCCCATAAAAATTATAATCTCTACTAATGCCAGCAGTCAGTCTTTACCCATATCAACAAAAATGGCTACTTGATGCGTCACGTTTTAAAATTGCCATGTGGTCACGGCAAATCGGCAAAACTTTTGCTACAGATTTAGGCATTGTTGACAACTGCATGGAAGCAGCCAGTCAAGGTAGAAAAGAGCGATGGGTGATTCTGTCCCGTGGAGAGCGGCAAGCCAAAGAATCGATCGAAGAACATGTCAAAGTCCATGCCAAAGCTTACGGCATAACCCTAGACTCCCTAGAGTACGACTACGATGGCGGCGAGACATCCTACAGAGCGATGGATGTCTTTCTGCCTAACGGGAGTAAAATCACTGCCTTACCAGCCAATCCAGACACCGCACGGGGATTTTCTGCCAACGTTTACCTAGATGAGTTCGCCTTTCATAAAGATTCTCGCAAAATTTGGCAAGCACTATTCCCCGTCATCTCCAAAGGGTGGAAACTTCAGGTCAGTTCTACACCCAACGGCAAGAACAATAAGTTCTACGATCTAATTACCAACAAAGACCCCCAGTGGTCAAAGCATTTTTGCAATATTCATGAAGCCGTCGCCCAAGGACTCAATCGAGATATTGAAGCCCTTCGCGCTGGATGCGACGACGAGGACACTTGGCAACAGGAATTTTGCTGTGAGTTTCTGGACGAAGCAACCGCTTGGCTAACCTTCGATCTAATTAACGGAGTTGAGAATGACACCGCAGGACAACCAGACAAGTATCTTGGTGGTGATGTCTATATTGGCGTGGATATTGGACGCAAACAGGATTTATGGGCAGCTTGGGTGTGGGAGAAAGTCGGTGATGTCCTCTGGTGTCGAGAAATTTCCACCCTCAAGAATGCTAGCTTTGCCGAACAGGATGAGCGGCTAAATGACCTGATGGTAAATTATCAAGTCAAACGAGTAGCGATGGATGAGACAGGATTGGGCATGAAGCCTGTTGAAGATGCCCAACGTCGGTATGGTAAGTACAAAGTCGAAGGGGTGACTTTCACATCCTCTAGCAAGCAGGAAATGGCAATCCTGGGTAAACAAGCTTTTGAAGATCGCACCGTGCGAATTCCACTTGGAGATCCTGTCTTGCGATCGGATCTTCACAAGTTACGAAAGATGGTAACGCCGATGGGGAATGTTCGGTTTGATGCCGATCGAGATAGTTCGGGTCACGCCGATCGAACTTGGGCGTGTTTCCTCGGAATTTATGCAGCAGGGAATCAGAAGCGACTGATACTTCCTCAATTCTCGATCGACAGGCACTAGACAAAACTTGCTTGCCAATCTTTTAGAAAGTCCGGTTCGTGCTTCAACTCTAGTACATTGCTGCGTACAACATCGATATGTTTACACTCTACTTTTTGGAATTGGTGGTGAGGGCAAGTACAATTCCAATTCTTACCGCTCACTGATACCAAATAGCGGTTGTGCGTTATCCCTTGCTTCGGCGCGATCGAATGCACCACAAATTTACCATCAGCGAGGGAGAAGGGAAGCAACATTCGATCGTCCTTCACTTCTCCGCCGAAGACAGCGGCTAGATATAGTACTAGTTGTGGTGCGTTCTTCATCGATCTAGGCTAGTTGCTTCTGGTTTGGGGCTGATGCTAGTTGGGTTCGATCGAGTTCCAACTGGAATTTAACGGCGGCAGCTTGGTTTTCTGGAGTTAGAAATCGATTGCTGATTTTTTCTATCGCAGCATCTGAAAATGCCCTGTTTTCCAGCATCCACAGTCCAGACAGGTACTCCCATGCCATGTCTGATATTGCTTTGTATCGATCGCTCAATGTTGCCGCTTCTTCTGGAGATGCAAAACCTTCTAGCTTGTGATCTGGATGGTTGTATTCTTCCCACGCTGCTTCAAGCGATGGCAGTTTTCGATAGTACACCCACGCTTCTATCAATTCCATTGTTCGCTCATCCAAGTCGAACATTTCTACTGACTCCAGATCTTCTTCGATTTCGATCAGCTCTTGTTGATATCCAGCGATTTGATGCAGTGCAGTCCGAATGCCAAGCTTTGCGAACTGCTTCAGACGCTTGGTGTTATATTTTTCCAATACTTCAACTATCTGATCTTCGTTAAGCAACGCAACGGTTTTAGATCCGCTCGGGGTATCGATTTGAGTATGCTGTAACTCGAAATTACGCAACGCAGCCAAACGTGAGATAGTTGAAGCGGATTTTCCAGCCATACGAGCAGCACCACTGATAGACGAAAAACTCTCGCCACTCTCGTTGATAAATATTTCTATGCCTTCGGAATCGAATCGTGTTAAGTTATTCATTCATGCTGACCTTGCTTGAGGTTAGTCCCAGTGGAGCTTTCGGTGTTTCAACCACCTAACTCGCGACTGGGTTTTAATATCTCTGTATTATATCAAATTTTCTGGTTTAATCGATCGATATTAAAGCCCCTGGTGGCTGAGATGGTTGATGCTCGATCGACAGTCGCCAGACCACCGACAATCGATCGTCCTTAATTATCCCAGATTGGGTCAGGCTATCGAGTATAGCCCCGCTAATATTATCTAAATCCCCGCGCTGTTTGCCCCCGATGATGATGGAAATTTCGCAGCGTTCGATCGGTTCCAGGGGTGGGGATTGGGTTTGAAGTTCGCGGATAGCTGATTCTTTCCA
This sequence comes from Chamaesiphon sp. 336R_metabinner_41, assembly GCA_025359915.1. Classification (GTDB taxonomy): domain Bacteria; phylum Cyanobacteriota; class Cyanobacteriia; order Cyanobacteriales; family Chamaesiphonaceae; genus Chamaesiphon. Next base: position 52,523 of record JANYDE010000072.1, read on the forward strand.
CTCCCGATATTTGGTAGGGAGATAGGCGTGTCCCTTACTCAGTCTAGGACGCGCTTTGGGGCTGATTTTTCCGGTTAGGTGGTATTTCATTGTGAATTCAAGATATTTTTGAATTAACTTAGTTTTTAATTCCAAATATGTGTCTTTAGCTATCGCCTTTAACTGCTTCTCTAAGTATATTTTATACAAAGAATTGTGGAAATCAATCTCGGTCATTACTTACTACCTCCGATCGATCCCTTTTTACCAAAGCCTAATCCCTTGTTCGATGTTCCTCCTAGTTGCCTGCGTTGCAAAGCCGCTTCTAGTGCTGCTATTGCCTCTAGATGTCGATCGCTCTCAAAGGCTGTATAGTGCAAATCTTCTACCAGTCCAGTTAGTTTCGATTCAACTCGATCATTTATTTCTTCAAGAATTTGTGCATCAGTTAGATTTCTATCGCCAAATACTTCTTGCAAATAGAACGACATTTCCGCGTCTGGATTCTCGAACTTCTGACGATTCACTTCTTTCGATTTAGCGATTGCTTCTGGGAGTGCTGCTAGCTCGATCGGATATTTAATTATCGACATCAAATTCTTTCCTGCATCCAGACAGAAGAATACTTCTTTGAATATTGGATCGATGCTATCCATTATTTCGGCGAATCGCTCTTTTGTGACATGAACATCCTCGCAACCATTTGGATTGTCTAGTTCTCGCTGTTTCGGAACCCACATATATCCAGCGAGACACATTACCTGCTCTAGGTTTAGATCTTTTACTGCTTTAGGCTGAACTGGCTGATTATAACCAAGCTCAGTCTTTATCCAAGTTCGGGCACCAATTGCAGAGAAAGCTAAGTCTACTAATTCCGCTTGCTTGGATCGATATTTCTCTTCACACTTGTAGGCATAGTATTTTGCAAAAATTGCTAGCTCAATATCTGTAATACGATTGCCCAAGTGCTCCCCACCCTTAAACCCAATTTCAGCAAGGTATTCAGCGTAACTACGGCTCATCTGCTCCCCACGACAATTTCTGTCGATGTTTTTTCGATCAACTCCTAGCAAACGAGCAACTCCACGATGACTAGCTGAAGTCGTTCCATCTGGGTGAATTTCAAACTCTTTCTTTATATCGTCAGCGATATGTATAATAGACATGTTGACCTTTCATAGAGGTTAATCCCCGTGGGGCTTTCGGTGTTCTCGCACCAAGTCCGCGACGGGGTATAAATACTCTTCTATTATATCACAATCATTATTTTCAACCTGATTGATTTAGCTGAGTTAGTGTTAGTTAAAAAGTCGTGTGTATTATGGTTGTAGAATTTTCATAGTTTTACACTACTTGGTTAGTCTTGCGAAATGAAAATAGGCGACAAGCTATACATTAGAGTAGACAACGCTTTCAGCTACTTACATTATTAGTGGCTAGTGAAAATTGTAAGGATTGTAATTTGAAAGGCTAGATCCTATATCCCGACTAGTTTTGAGTAGTCCCCACTCATCCCGCTAACTATTCAGATCTACTTACATTATTAATGGATAGTCACAAGAAACGATCGAATACAGCATTGAAGACACCTACAACGGACTATATCAACAGCTTCGCCAGTATCTCGGTAAATCCAGCAAACAAAAATCTCTCAAAACCCTCACCAACACCCTCTGTTCTGCCCGTTATGGCTTGGGTAACTATGTTTTGGCTGCCAAAAGCAACAAGAGCCATACAAAGGACTCCAGACCGCCGGAGCTAACCTCAGAGGTTTAATCCGAGTCCTGCTATTCAAACGATTTGAATCCAGCGTCTATGCTTTTCAACAGACGATCGATCGGATGATCCTAGCTCACGAACGATTTTTAATCGGACTTGATGGCGGGATTATCCCCGCAGGGAAAGAATCTCAAGATATTCTCAATGACGATGAAGCTGCTGGAGAAGACGAGTTAGATATCATCGATGCACTGCGATCTGTATCTGGTAAGTATGACATTGAAGATTTCAATCGAGCCAAACTCACCAAACATATCGCCCACGATCTGAAGATCCTCAAACCGATTCACCAATTAGTCGCCCCTATCACCCCCGCCCAAGATGCCAAGCTGCAAACCCTCAAGCAGTGGTTAGCAAAACCCGATATTCTCGGTAAAAAGCAGATTATCTTCACCCAATACGCAGATACAGCCCAATATTTGTATAACCAAATTACTGCTGGTAGCGATCGAGATGATATCGAAGTTATCCATAGCAATAGCGGTAAAGACAAAGGACGCTTAGTACAGAGATTTGCACCTAAAGCGAATGATAATTACCAACTCAAACCAGGCGAAACCGAACTCAATACCCTAATTGCTACCGATATCCTCGCCGAAGGACTCAATCTCCAAGATGGAGACATGATTATTAACTACGATCTGCACTGGAATCCAGTCAAACTAATTCAACGCTTCGGGCGGATCGATCGGATTGGCACAGAGAAAGAAACTATTTATGGTTATAATTTCCTCCCCGAATTGGGTATCGAAAAAAATCTCAGCTTGAAAGAAAAACTCCAACACCGCATTCAAGAAATTCATGAAACCATCGGGGAAGATTCAGCGATTCTCGATAATAGTGAGCAGCTTAATGAAAATGCCATGTACGCCATCTACGAACAATCGCAAGGTAAACAATTAAATTTCTTCGATCGAGAATCAACTGAAGTAATCAACTTAACCGATGCTGAAGAAAAGCTCCGACAAATCCAACGGGATGATCCTGATGAGTTCGATCGCATTGTCAACCTACCCAACGGTATCCGCACCGCCAAACTAGCCCAAGAAACAGGTACATTCGTCTTTTGTGAATCGAGTAACATTAACGACCCCAGCGCGAAGAGATATCCACAGCTATTTCTACTCGATCGAGATGGTAAAGAAATCAGTCGTGATATTTCCAAGATTCTATCGATTATTACCGCCCAAGAAAACACCCCAACAGCACTATTACTCCAAACTCATAATCAAACAGTTACCCAAACCCTCCACAAATTTAGCAAAGAGGTAAAACAGCGTCAATCTGAGCAACGCGATTTTAAACTAACTCCTGCCCAGAAGTATATTTTGAGAGAACTCGAAAAATTATTTAAAGATGATACGGAAGAACAGCTAAAGTCAACTATTAACGAACTCGTCAAAACCGTAAAATCTATCCACAATCCAACAATTTTACGAGAATTAAAAATCATCAAAGATAATGCTTCCACCGGACAGTCATTACTAAGTAAACTATTTTACTTATATCAGCAGTACAATCTCAAAACTCAATTGAATTCTGAGCCAGAACCGAAAAATGATTTGTCTATCTCAAATATTGTATGTAGCAGCGCACTCCAAGGTTTTGATTAAAAATAGAACTGATTATCAGTTCTAATATTTGAATAGTTTCAAGGATTGGACTCAATCTACGCTCCATTGACTTTCGGCAATCTGCCAGATATATTTAATTTAGCACCATATATTCTCTAAACTTATGGCAAACCCATTACCAGCAACAGCCGCTCGAATAGAAGCTAGAGTCAGTATCGAAGCCAAAGCTCTGATTCAGAAAGCAGTAGATATCGAAGGCGGTACCCTAACCGATTTCATCTCCAAAAGTGCCCAAGTTGCCGCGCAAAATGTGATTGAGTCTCATCAAACCTTAAAGCTTGGAATTGAAGATAGTAGAGCCTTTGTCGATGCTATTCTCAATCCAAAAGAACCGAATGACGCTTTAAAGGCGGCGGTGAAGCGATACAAGGAAACTAACTAATGTCTCTTGAGATCAGCCTTCTGGACAGCAAGAAACACATTAGAGATACCTTCTCATGCGGTGAGGAGAGTTTAGACGACTACATCAAGCGGAGAGCCAGTCAGGAACTAAAAAAGCTCATTTCGACTACTTTCGTGCTTACTGATTCACCCGATAATATAGTGCTTGGATACTATACAATTTCTGCTTACAGTGTCGATGCCGCCGTGCTGGATGATGCCCTCGCCAAAAGCTTACCACGATACCCATTACTACCAGCAACACTATTGGGTCGTCTAGCCGTCGATCTGAGCCAAAAGGGTAAAGGGTATAGTGGGAGGCTACTTGTAGATTCGATGAAAATGGCTCTCGACACATCCAAAAGGATCGCTTCAATGGCTCTAGTAGTAGATGCCATGAACAACGACGCTTTGAACTTTTATTTGAAGTATGAATTCCGACAATTTAAGAACGCGCCGATGAAGCTTTATTACTCAATGTCGGATATCGGGAAGTTGGGGTTGTGATATAGAGTAAAATCAACTTGAGTTTTTACAGATATATGGAAGTTCAATCTATCCGGTTTTGCGATCGCAGTGCCAATGTCGATCTCTACAAACTGCAAGCATTACTGAATAAAAGTGCTTTTTGGGCGATCGATCGACGAATTGAAGATCTGAGAATTGCCGTCGATCGCAGCGAGCCAGTAGTATCAGCATGGGACGAAGAAAAGCTCGTCGGCTTTGCCAGAGCAAATTCTGATGGTGTTTATCGTGCGACAATTTTTGATGTAGTTGTTGATTGCGATTATCAGCGGCTCGGATTAGGACGTAAATTAGTCGAAACTGTCCTCGCACATCCTTGCATGAGCCGAGTCGAACGAATTTATCTCACCACTACCCATCAGCAGAGTTTTTACGAGCGACTGGGCTTTGTAACTAATGACAGTACAACAATGCGGCTCGATGTTGCCAACCGTCTCAAAATCCACCAGTAGGGGCAATTCATGAAGCGGCGTTTTTATTCGGGGGTTCCCCCCATATAAAAAAACGACAAGACAGCGAGACAAGACATTGCCCCTACTGTGTGGATGTCGAGGATCTCTCCCATCTCCCAATTGGTTAACTTTTGTAAACATTCTGAGGATAAAACCTAATTTAATTGGAATCGATGAAGGCATTAGAATGACTCTGGCAAAGAACTTGGGCAATTAGTAGACATAAATTAACACTCCTGAGATTGCCTTGCCTACGGGCTTGTAAGCAGATAACATAATCATGAGATTATTTAAAAAATAAAAGTTTTCGTAGACACCTATTTTAAGGAGGATCGTAGTCAATGGGACTACCCTGGTATCGTGTGCACACAGTCGTCCTGAATGACCCAGGTAGACTGATATCCGTGCATTTAATGCATACAGCTTTGGTTGCTGGTTGGGCTGGTTCGATGGCTCTGTTTGAACTATCAAACTTCGACCCTAGTGACGCAGTTTTCAACCCCATGTGGCGACAAGGGATGTTTGTCATGCCCTTCATGGCACGTCTGGGGATTACCAAATCTTGGGGCGGCTGGAGTATTGTTCCAGGTGAATCAGCAGCGGATGCTGGCTTCTGGTCTTTTGAAGGTGTAGCTACCGCTCACATTATTCTGTCTGGGATGCTGATGTTGGCAGCAATCTGGCACTGGGTGTACTGGGACTTGGAACTGTTTACAGATCCTCGGACTGGCGAACCCGCTCTGGATTTGCCCAAAATGTTTGGGATTCACTTATTCTTATCTGGACTCCTCTGCTTCGGCTTCGGAGCATTCCACCTGACGGGTCTATTTGGCCCAGGCATGTGGATTACTGACCCGTTTGGGATTACCGGACATGTAGCTCCAGTGGCTCCAGAATGGGGACCATCTGGCTTCAATCCGTTCAATCCTGGTGGCGTAGTCGCTCACCATATTGCAGCGGGTACTGTTGGGATTATTGCTGGTTTATTCCACTTGACTGTCCGCCCACCGGAACGGCTTTACAAAGCTCTGCGGATGGGGAATATCGAAACCGTACTTTCTTCCAGTATCGCAGCAGTATTCTTCGCAGCGTTCATCGTTGCTGGTACTATGTGGTACGGAAATGCTACCACGCCGATCGAACTCTTCGGCCCTACTCGTTATCAGTGGGATAGCGGTTATTTCCAACAGGAAATTCAACGTCGCGTCCAAACTAGTATCGAAGATGGTCAGACTGAAGCTCAAGCTTGGCAGGCAATTCCTGACAGACTGGCATTCTATGACTACGTAGGTAATAGCCCAGCTAAAGGTGGTCTATTCCGTACAGGTCCGATGAACAAAGGCGATGGTATCGCTCAAGGTTGGCAAGGACACCCAGTATTCAAAGACTCTGAAGGTCGAGTACTGAGCGTGCGTCGTCTACCAAACTTCTTTGAAAGTTTCCCTGTCATCTTGACTGACTCTGAAGGCATTGTACGTGCAGACGTACCATTCCGTCGGGCAGAATCCAGATACAGTTTCGAGCAAGCTGGAATCACTGCTAGTTTCTACGGTGGTGCTTTAAATGGTCAAGTATTCAAGGATGCTAACCAAGTTAAACAGTTTGCCCGTAAAGCTCAAGGCGGTGAAATCTTTGAATTCGATCGTGAGAAACTCGGTTCCGACGGTGTATTCCGTAGTAGCCCTCGCGGTTGGTTTACTTTCGGTCACGCTGTATTTGCGTTATTCTTCTTCTTTGGTCATCTCTGGCATGGTTCGCGGACAATCTACCGCGACGTATTTGCTGGTGTAGAAGCCGATCTAGAAGAGCAAGTAGAATGGGGATTATTCCAGAAATTGGGAGATCCTTCTACTCGTAAGAAAGAAGCCTAATAACTTGGGGAAAGGGGGTTAGATTGTTTCTAATCCCCTTTCCCTGGCTACTGTTAAACAAAAAATAATCCTGTAGGATTCTAACGATGGAAGCAACTATTTATATTTTGGTAACGACTTTGGCTTTGGGTACTGTCTTTTTTGCGATTGCTTTTCGCGAACCAGCAAAAATCCCCCGCAAGAAAGATTAAGCAACAATTCGATCAATAATTAATCTGAGCCATTCTGTGAGTTTTCTCTAGATAGCTCAGATTTTGCTTTATGGGGTTAATTTGAGTTGTTGCTTAGATCTCTACCCCACCCCAGCCCTCCCCTTAGAAGGGGAGGGCGCAAATCCTATCTCCCATCTCCCATCTAATGCAATGCCCTTACTGCCAATATACAGATAGTCGTGTCCTAGAGTCTCGATCGACAGAAGCCGGACAGAGTATTCGCAGGCGGCGGGAGTGTTTGGATTGCAAGCATCGCTTTACGACTTACGAGCGGCTAGAATTTGTCCCTGTTACTGTCATTAAACAAGATGCCCGCCGCGAATATTTCGATCGATCTAAACTTCTGCGTGGAATAATTCACGCCTGTCAGAAGACTGGACTATCCCCAGAGACGCTAGAAGGCATCGTAGAGGAGATTGAGTCTCAATTGCAGGTGCGGACGCTCAGAGAGGTCACAACGGCGGAAATTGGCGAACTGGTGCTGTTAGAACTGCGCCCGTTGAGTGAAGTCGCCTATGTTCGATTTGCGTCCGTCTATCGTCAATTTCAGGGGATTCGGGATTTTGTAGATACGTTACATCAGTTGGATGAAGTTAGGAACCAAAAGTAAGTAGTGGTTGCTAGATCCCCGACTTTTTCAAAAAGTCGGGGATCTGCCCTCATCGCGTTAAGTAAGCAAGTAGCAGATTAGATACTTCTGTTTCAAATCGATCGAGTTTTGTCCCTACTAATTCGGCCATTTCAGTTGCATGTTGATCCATTAATGCTGTCATTAGGGCTTCTTTATTCGGGAAGTATTGATACAGCGAACCGAGACTAATCCCCGCTCGTTCGGCAATCCGGTTGGTATTGGCTTTGTCGTAGCCTTCCTCTACCAAAATGTGAGTAGTTGCTTCGAGAATCGCCTCAACAGTGATTCGCGAACGTTCTTGTTTTGGTAGTTTACGGGCGTTGTCGTAGGTTTGCTGGACATTAAAACACCTACATAGAAAGCGAGTTGGCAACATGAGTATTTGCTCATATTATAGAATTGACTGCCAATCACTTATAAATATGAACGATCTCCATCATCTCAAAGAACCAAAATTAATCAGATCGATCGATATTGATAGTCGTGCGGCTGGGTTTACAATGCCATCAGATCCGCTGACATGCGCCTTTTTGCGGACTATCGCAGCATCGAAACCAAATGGGAAATTTCTCGAACTTGGTTCAGGTACGGGCTTATCTACTGCTTGGATTCTAGATGGGATGGATGCAAATTCTCATCTGACGACAATTGACAACGAACCAAATCTACTGAAAATTCTAAATAAACAGCTAGGTAAAGATCCACGATTGACAGTAGTTTGTGGTGATGGAGATGAATTTTTGCGATCGTTAAATGGACAAGAATTTGACTTTATCTTTGCCGATACTTGGTCAGGTAAATATCAGTTATTAGAGGAAGCATTAGCTCTACTCAAGCCCGGAGGTATCTATGCGATCGATGATATGTTACCCCAACCAAATTGGCCAGATGGACACGCGGCTAAAGTCGATCGATTAATTTCTACTCTAGAACAAAGAACCGATCTACGAATTAGCAAAATGTCTTGGGCGAGTGGGATTATCCTCGCCACTAAAATCTAAATTTTCGATAATTAATTAAATGGCAAACTCAATCCTGGATTGGCAACTACCACCTCAATTAGAAATACCTACTGAATTTGTTGCAGCGATTCGATCGTGTAAACCGACTGTTAATGGTAAATATGCCGCACAACTATTATGGCAGCGGGGGATGCGGGAGATCGATCGCATCCCTGGATATTTAGATTGCGAAAAATATCAGCCGACTAGTCCATTTGCTTTTGGTGCGGAGATGACGGCGGCGATGGAGCGATTGAAACAAGCGCAGATTGGCGGCGAAAAGGTCGCGATTTGGGGTGATTTTGATGCGGATGGAGTGACAGCAACTAGCGTACTTTGGGACGGCTTAGGGCAGTTTTTCAAGCAGGGAGAGGGGCTGAGTTATTATATTCCCGATCGGATGAAGGAATCGCATGGGCTAAATAATGCGGGCATTAAAAAATTGGCGGCGCAAGGGGTAGATTTGATTGTTACTTGCGATACGGGCAGTACGAATATTCAAGAAATTGAATATGCAACTAAATTAGGTGTCGGTATTATTATTACCGATCACCACACTTTACCGCTGCAACGTCCGCCTGTGGTGGCGATTGTCAAC
>JANYDE010000169.1 GCA_025359915.1 Chamaesiphon sp. 336R_metabinner_41
TCGTGACGATTATTACACCGTTTCTAACTGGAGTTTCCTGGTCAACCTCTACCGAGAGGAAGCGTAAGCACTAGGATTGCAACGTTTCAAACTTATACCGTGGCGTTAAATCAGGTTTACCCAGATTTTTATAAGCGGTAAATCAACATTTGCGCAACCAATCAATTGCACCCGCCACATCTCCGACTAGATCGCCCGCTGGAACGATCGAACGTTGTACCATAATCACAGGTAGATTTAATGTCCGAGCCGCGATAATCTTGGCATAAGTAGCATCGCCACCACTATTTTTGCTAACAATTGCTTGAATCCGATAATCTCGAAGTAATTGTAGCTCTTGCTCCAGACTAAACGGCCCGCGATCGAGTAATAACTGCCCTGGCGGTAATAGAATATGCTGATCGGGAGGATCGATTGATCGCATCAAACACCAACGATCTTTCAGACTGGCAAAAGGCGCGAGTTGTTGCCTACCGATCGTCAAAAAGATTCGCTCTGCGGTAGCTGGAATCGCCGTCACACTAGCTTCAACACTCTCAACCTCAATCCAATTGTCTAGAGGTAATCGCACCCATCCAGGGCGAATTAGCATCAATCGGGGAATCCCGACTCTCGTCGCCGCACCCGCTGCATTCCAGGAAATCTGCGCCGCAAATGGATGGGTAGCATCAATCAGTAGATCGATCTGCTCAGTCTGCAAGTATTCTACCAAACCAGCTTCACCACCAAAGCCACCAATCCGCACTTTACCCGTCAAAGCTTTCGGTGTGCGAGTTCTCCCTGCGAGACTAGTAATCACTTCCAACCCAGCTAGATTCATCGCTTGGTTGGCTAACTGCACCGCATCCCCAGTTCCGCCTAAAATCAAAAGTCGCTTCATCACCTAGCAAGTTCCGAGCAGTTGACTAATAATAAATAGAATAGTATCTACAAATGAGAAAATCTTTATGTCATCAACAGTTTACGACTTTTCGGCTACTAGTATCGAAGGTCAACCCGTCGAGATGAGTACTTATCGAGATAAAGTGTTGCTGATCGTCAATACCGCTAGTCAGTGTGGTTTTACGCCTCAATACAAAGGTTTGCAAGCATTGCAGGACAAATATGCCAGCAAGGGATTTGCGGTACTAGGTTTTCCCTGCAACCAATTTGGACAACAGGAGCCAGGTAGTTCGACAGCTATTCAGTCTTTTTGTGAAACCAGATTTGGGGTATCTTTTCCACTGTTTGAAAAGGTTGATGTCAATGGTGCAAATGCTCACCCCTTATTTCAATATTTAGTCAAAGCAGCACCAGGCATCTTTGGCACTGAGGGGATCAAATGGAATTTCACCAAATTTTTGGTGGATGGTAGTGGCAATGTTATTAAACGCTATGGATCAAATGCCGAACCAAAAGATATCGCTAGTGATATTGAAGCACTGTTGAATTAATTGATAGTTGATAATTGATAATTGAGGTCTAGTATTGTTTAGAGACATATCCCCGACTTCTCTAAGAAGTCGGGGATATGAACACCCACGAGGAGAAAACTTCGATCGATTAAAATTCGATACAAATTGTCAATAAATTAGTCCGATCGATCCTAATTAACCCAGAATACCAATATTCAAATAAGATGGAAAATGGGTGATGTGGAACGTCCTACTGAAGCGAACGATCGTCTGGCTAGTGGCGATCTTATCGATCGTGTCGATCGCCACTAGTGTAAATGCAAATGCACCACAACCACCATCCCTATATTGGCTAAAATTTGATTCGCCAGCTAGATTACAAGGCGTACAGATCGGGCAATGTCAGGGTCAGGATTGTCAACAATTAGGATTACTGAAGCAGCACGGGACATGCGATCGATTGAACTGTCTCAAATCTACACCTAAATTCGATCGCCGCAAACCGCTAAACATCGAATGTGCTGAAAATCTCTGTTTGATTTCACTTTCACCATTCTATAACAAGAATGAGTTGGATCCAGATCGAATTCGGCTGATCGCTCAATTAGAAGATCGAGTTTATTTGAGTAAGATTTTTCCATTAGGCAGTAAGCAATCTGATAAGTTTACCGTTCAGGTGAAAGCTAACAGCTTAGAGATTAGCCCAAACCCTGAAGAGAAAGTTACTCAATCATCATTATTCCAAGATCTATTTCTAGTTTTTCTGGCACTAACTCTGGGCATTGAATTGGGGATTTGGGCGGGATATTTACGATGGCGCAAAGTTGAATCCGCAGAGATTAGACTGACAATCATCGGTCTGATTATCGTACATTTTTTCTCGTTTCCGATCGTCTGGTTCTCATTTCCAGGGCTAGAATATTTTGCTGGTAATAGCAGTCGTTATGGTGGATTGACGTGGCTGGGATGCTCGATTTTTTATGGTATTATTTTATCGTTGCACTCAATCTGGGCGAAACGATCGTTTTCGAGGAGAGTAGTGCTCGGATCGATCGCTTATTGGCTCGGAGCTGCTTTTGTCACATTGATATTCACAGGATTATCCGGCTATGGTAATCCCGTTCCCGCTGCTGATGGACTATCGAAGCCACTGGCGATTGTGGCAGCAGAATTATTTGTCGTTATTTACGAAGCTTGGATTATTCAACGGCTCAGACGAGATACGCTAGCTGTTCCCACTGCGCTGGGGATGAGCTTGGCGGCGAATACAGCTAGTTGTTTGCTGGGTTTGGCGATGACGTTGCTGCCAAATTAAGAAATCATATTATTTCCGCTCGGACTCTGACGATCGAGATTAAAGTAGAAGCTGGTATTCTCACATCTTGCATTAATACATATACACTACCAATAGTATTTTTATACTGGTGCAAGATGTGAGTATTTAGCTGTTAAGATTTCTAATCCCCAACCCCAACCCATTATGGAAAGCCAAGATCTACTCCTTTTAGTCGTATTACTCTGCCCCGGATTACTGTTATCTGTCACCATCATGCTCACCTTCGCCGCCGGAGGCTAATTAATAATTAATTAAACTACCAATCCCTCGGAGTCAAACCCCTAGCATGTTGGTAGCAATTTTCGGCTTCCTGCCAGCGTTCGAGGCTGCTGTAGACTTTACCCTTATTAAACCAAAACTCTGGATGTTCGGGATCGAGTCCAGTGGCTTGCTCGAAGCTAAACAGAGCATTGTCGAGGCGATTGAGTGCGAGTAGACAAGTGCCGCGACTATTCCACGCGGAGGCGCGATCTGGATCGAGATTGAGGGCGACTTCGTAGTCGGCGAGGGCGGTTTCATACTCCTTGCGCTGGAGGTGAATATTACCACGACGGTACCAGGCGAGGATGTAGTCTCGATCGAGTTTGATGGCTCGATCGAGACTATCAATTGCGACATCGAGTTTGCCGAGAGCTTGTTGGGCGATCGATTGTTTGTACCAGGTGGGGGCATCATTATCGCGGAGATTGATACTGGTGTGATAGCACTGGAGAGCCTCTGCATACTGTTGAAGATTGAGATGGACTATCCCCTGGTTATTCCAGCTTGTGGGGTCTTGAGGGGCAACCTCGCTGGCTTTGCGATAACTATAGAGGGCATCTTCTAAGTTCCCCAGTTGAAATAAAGCCGTGCCGCGACTATTCCAGGCTCGATCTAATTTGGGTGCTAGCAGCAGGGCGCGATCGAAGCTAGCAATGGCGGCTTCCCATTGACTGAGTTCGAGCAGGGCATTTCCCCGCTGATAATAGGCTTGGTTATCTTCGGGATTGAGGATCGCACAATTGTCGTAACAGGAGATCGCATCTTGATATTTTTGGAGATGAAATAGCGCGATACCTCGATTCAGCCAAACTACTGGATCTTGGCGATCTATATTGATACTTTGCTCATAACATGCTAGAGCTTCTTGCCAGCGTCCGAGCTGTTGCAGGGCACTACCTCGCCCATTCCAGGCGTTAGCATCATGGGGATGAATGTCGAGACTCCGTTCGTGAGCGGTGGCGGCTTCCTGGTAGCGTTTGAGGTGGGATAGGGCTTTGCCGCGATTGTGCCAGCTTTGATAAAATTGGGGTTGCAGTGCGAGGGCTTTGTCGTAGCTGGAAATTGCTTCTTCGTAGCGGGTGAGCGATCCGAGCACGTTGCCGTGATTGTTCCAGACGTAATAATCTTCGGGTTTGAGTTCGAGGGCGCGTTGATAGCTGTCGAGGGCGCGTTGCAATTGCCCTAGTTGAAAAAGGAGATTGCCCTGTTGATACCAAGCGGGTGAGTAGTCGGGATCTAATTCTAGACAGCGTTGATAACTCTGGATGTTTTCGCTGGGATGAACGTGGAGCTTAAATTGGGTTTGACCCCGTTGGTACCAGGCGAGGGCATAATTAGGATTGATTTTAATTGCCCGATCGTAGCTATCAAGGGCATCTTCCCACCGTTCCAATTGACTGAGGAGATAACCGCGATGATACCAGGTTTCGGGGAGATCTGGTTGGAGATCTAGAGCCTGACGATAGGCACTGAGAGCTTGACTAAATTCACCTTGATGGTAGAGAGCCTGCCCAAGTAGATGCCAGCTTCTCGCCCGTTCTGGCTGCATCCCCGTTGCTGTTTGTAAGCTGGCAACGGCGGTATGATAATTACCTAGCTTGATCGAGAGATACCCGTGTTGTTCCCAAGTCTGCGGATTTTCGGGATCGAGTTCGATCGATTGACAACAGGCGGTGAGGGCGGTTTCCCAGTCGGATTGGGCGGCTTTGGCTTGGCTTTGGCGAAAGAGGATGGCGGGATTTTCGGGATCGAGGGTTAGAGCACGATCGTAACAAATACTGGCAATTTCCCAGCGGTTGAGGGCGGCTTCGGCGATCCCTTTAGAATGCCAAGCGGCTGGGGCGATTTGATTGAGGGTGAGGGCGGTGTCATAGCAGGTGAGCGCGTCTTCCCAGCGGTGCAATTGGGCAAAAACTTGACCGCGATCGTAAGCTAGATTGTAACTGTCGGATGAATCTAGGACGGTGAATCGTTCGTAACAATTCGCCGCACGTTCCCATTCTTGCAATTGTTGGAAAGCTTTACCTTGACGATACCAAGCTTTGGCGCAATCTGGCTGGAGATTTGTTACCTGTTGATAGGCGTAGACAGCTTCTGGCAATTCGGCTAATGTCCACAACAGATTGCCCATTTGATACCAGGTATCGGCATCTTGGGGGTTAATTTCGATCGCTTGTTCGTAGGCAATTAGGGCATTTTCAGGATCGTCAATCTGGGTTAATTCTTTGCCCAAATTATGCCAAGCGGCATGATGATCGGGTTTGATTTCGATGGTTTTGCGGTAGCTTTTGATTGCGTCTTCGGAGCGATGGAGATGGGCTAAAGTTAGACCTCGATCGTTCCAACTATGGTAATCTTGGAGATCGAGTTTGAGGGCGCGATCGAAAGCTGCTAATGCTTCGGTGTAACGTTGGAGTTTGTGGAGAGTTTTGCCCTGAAAACACCAAACTATCGCCGCAGTTACTTTGATTTTGAGAGCTTGTTGATAGCTATAGAGAGCTTCTTCCCAGTTTTCGAGATGGAAGAAGGCAGAGCCGCGTTGATACCAGCAATCAAAGCTATATGGTTCGATTTCGAGGGCGAGATTATAACTGGCAATTGCTTCTGTATAGCGGTTGAGTTTGAATAATGATTGTCCTTTACCTTGACTGGCAGGGTAGAAATCTGGGGCAATAGAGATCGCCCGTTCGTAGTTGGTAATCGCATATTCATGTCGCCCTAAAGTGGCGAGGGCATTACCGCGTTGGTACCAAGCTTCGTAGAAATTAGTATCGATCGCGATCGCTTGATCGTAACTTTCCAAGGCTCCGGTATAATCTTGTTGGAGTTCTTGAACGATCCCATAACTATGCCAAATTAGGGGATCTTTGGATCTGAGTTTGAGGGTATGCTCGAAACTTGCTAGTGATTCAGGATATCGATCGAGTTCGGCTAAAGTTTTACTCCGTTCGTACCAAGGTTCATAATTTTCAGGATACAATTCGATCGATCGATCGTAATCAGTCAATGCTTCGGTATCTTTGCCTAATGCGGCTAAAGCACAACCGCGACTGTGCCAAATATATGGATCTTCAGGTTGATAGCTGAGTGCGCGATCGTAACTGTCGATCGCTTCAATATATTTACCTTGATGTGCTAAAGTTATCCCCTGATTGTACCAAGCGGGATGAAATTCTGGATTGAGTTTGAGGGTATGAATATAGCTACTAATTGCTTCTTCATCCCTACCTAAATGGAATAAAACATAGCCTAAATTATTCCAAGCTTGATAATAATCTGGCTTGAGTTTCAATGTTTGGTCATAGCAAGCTAAAGATTGCTCATATTGCCCTAGGTGAAACAATGCCATCCCTTTATTGTACCAAGCCTGATGAAATTGGGGTTCGAGTTTGAGTGTACAATCGTAACTGGCAACAGCAGCTTCATAACGTTGGAGATGAAATTGGGCAACACCTAAATTATTCCAAGCTGTGTAGAATTCGGGGTGCAGTTTCGTTGCCTGTTCGTAGGAATTAATCGCTGCTTCAAATTTAGCAAGTTTAAATAAAGTTTTACCGCGATCGTTCCAGGCATCGCTATGATTGGGATCGAATTGGATCGCTTTCTGATAGCAATCGAGGGCATGTTCGTAGCGTCCTAATTGGAACATCGCTTTACCCCGATTGTTCCAAGCCTCGGCATCTTTGGGCTGAAGATTTGTAGTTTGAGTATAACAGTCTAGGGCTTCGGCTTGGCGATCGAGTTGTGCGAGAATATTGCCACGATTTGTCCAACCTTCGGCTAATTGAGGTTGGATGTTGGTGGCGGTTTCATATTTAGTTAATGCTGATTCCAATTCACCGAGATGGAATAGTACATTCCCTGCATAATTCCAGGCTTGATAAAAATCTGGTTGGATTTCGGTGACTGTGTTGTAAGCCGCTAAAGCTGCTTTGAGATCGCCGATAAAAAATAATACTTTGCCCTGATTGTACCAAGCTAAAGCAAAATCGGGTGCCAGATCGATCGCGCATTGATAGCAGTGCAACGCATCTGTAAAACTTTGCTGCTCGAAGTGGGCAACGCCTAAGTTATTCCAGGCTTGATAAAATTTGGGATCGAGGGCAATTGCCTTTTGATACGATTCAATTGCGGCGGCGATATTCCCTAATTGAGATAATACTTGACCGTGGTTATTCCATGCAAATTGATCGCTGGGATCGAACTGTAAACTTTGCTCGTAACAACTATAGGCTGCTTGAATTTCTCCAGTCTGAAAGAAGAGCCAACCTTTGTGCGCTAAAGTAAGACTATCCCGTGGATCGATCGCTAAAGCACGATCGTAAGCCCGAATCGCTGTATCGGACTCACCCAACTCAAATAAAGCTCGCCCCTGTTGATACCAGGCAAATAGATTGGTAGAATTGAGATCGATCGCTCGATCGCAACTTTTGACTGTTTCCTGATAACGTCCTAATTGAAATAATACCCAGCCTTGATTTGCCCACAAGTCCGAATCTTGGGGGTTTAGTTCAATCGCTTGTTGATAAGCTGCCAAAGCTTCATTCAATCTTGCCAATCCCACCAACACCCATGCTAGATTTGCCCAAGCTTCTTGGCGATGGGGTTGTAATTCGATCACCTTATTGTAATAAGCTAAAGCAACATCTAGCTTCCCAGCATCACGGTACGAGTTACCTTGACAATACCAAGCTTCTGGGTCATCTGTCGCCACTGGATGATCTAAATCTGTGGATTCTTGCGCCGCCGCTTGTGCGATTCGCTCCGACGCGGAGACTGTTGTTGCGGTTAGATTCTGGGCTGACACTGGTAACGCGAGATCTGGTGGCGAAGATGACGCAGCCGTTTGCGCTGGCACTCTCTCCTCGCTGTTGGACTCCTGTCGCTTATTACTACTGCCCCAAAATCTATTTAGCATAATTGGTTTCAAAGATATTCAAAAGACTGTGACAGACAGTAGTTCATGAATTATATTACACCAATTAGATCGGCAATCTCCTGCGCCGCAGCCTGATGTTCGGCACAACCCAAGCATTGTCCAATCGCCTGCAAACAATCCCAATTTGAGATCAATTCAACCGTTGACAATCTCCGGTTGGCTCTCAATTTGCCAAGGATGATATCGATCGGCGTAATATTTCAGCAAACTGTCAATCCGTATTTTAGCTGAATCTGTGAGTAGATTGGCACCTGTAATTTCTAAGCCACCTATTTGACTTTCAGTATAACTAAACTCTCGATCGATCGGAGTCAAATATGCTACCGCGATTCCCTCGACTTGCCGCAAATGCGCCGCAATTTCTCGGTACACGGCTAGGGGGATTTTGTGGTTGTGGATTTTCATGGGGAGTTTGGGTGTGGGGGTGTGGGGTGTGGGGGTGTTGGGTGTGGGGGTGTGGGGGTGTTGGGGTGTTGGGGAGTTTCTTATTCCTCAACTCTGTTACTCCCCCCTTATCCCCTATCCCCTATCCCCTATCCCCTAAAAACCTACTTCATCAACACCTGCGCTGCCGCAGCCACACCTGCGCCAGGAGTAAAGCCAGTATGACCGAGTTCGGAGATTGTTGCTTCTAGAGCAGCCAGAGCGGTGAGGATATCTCGATCGCAAACAAAGCCTAAATGACCGATTCTAAAGATCTTACCCTTAAGATCATCCTGACCGCCAGCGAGGACGATATCAAACTTCTTCTTCATCACACTGCGAATTTTTTCGGCATCGACAGTGGTGGGTGCAACAGCCGTGATTGCTGGGCTACCATGTCCTTCCGGTGCATACAGAGCCAAACCCATCGCCGTAATCGCGGCGCGAGTCGCGTGCATATGGCGCAGGTGACGTGCAAAGATGTTTTCTAACCCTTCTGCCCTCATCATCTTTAAGGCAGCTTCCAAGGCGAAAATCAGGTTAACTGGGGGCGTAAAGGGGGTGGTATTCTTAGCCGCACCTTTGCTGTATTTGCCCAAATCCATGTAATAGCGGGGTAATGTCGCGACTTTGTAAGCTTCCCAGGCTTTGGGGCTGACAGTCACGAAACCCAATCCAGGCGGAATCATAAATCCTTTCTGGGAGCCGGAACAGACGACATCGAGACTCCAAGCATCGATCGGCACATTTGAGGCTCCTAGGCTGGTGACAGCATCAATAATTGACAATGCGCCGTGAGCTTTGATATGTTTAGCGATCGTTTCGAGATCGTTGATTACCCCTGTGGAAGTCTCGCTGTGAGTAACGATCACACCTTTAATTGCTTTGGCAGTATCGGCATCTAATGCAGATTTTACCGCATTTGGATCGATCGGTTGACCCCAGGGGGCGGTTACTTCCTGAACATCCAGCGCGAAAGCTGTGGCAACTTCGGCCCAGCGTTCTCCAAATTTACCATTGTGAACGACCAAAACTCGATCGCCAGGGCTAAAGAAATTAATAATCCCTGCTTCCATTGCTCCAGTACCGGAAACAGTCAACATCAAGACATCATTTTCGGTTTGGTGCAACCATTTGAGATTCGCCGTGACATCGCCCATGATTTGGCTAAATTCACCACTGCGATGTCCGATGGGATGCTTGGCTAAAGCTAATAATACATTTTCTGGCACTGGCGTAGGGCCAGGAATCATTAACATTAATTTGTTTTCCACAATCTTTTATTCCGTTTAAATAATAGTCAAACTTATTCTGTCGACTCAACCCTCTGTCAGAGGCTGTGAATTTGCAGAATGTCAATTTTAGCTCAAGACCACCTACTGAAGCTAGGGGCATGACTTAAATATTGCACTATCGGTGCGATCTGTGGACGCTGTGGGCACAATAGTAAGGAGTGCCACATCTGGACTGACGAACTGCGGTGTTCTCAATCTTCCGTCTTGTGGTGAGTAGATCGATTTCAGCCAGTCGATTTACTCGCAAACAATTGCAATCCTCAATCTCATGGTTAAACCCTTGTCAAGTGTGATTATTCATAGCAGGGGCGATGCCAAAGCTCAGAATGATTGGATCTGTGAGGGTATGTTTCGATGATATTATGGCATCATGTTAATGGTAGATATTAATCAACTTCGATCGCAAAAAAATGTTATGACAAATAATCTTATTCCTTACGATTGTGGTGACGACGATGTAATTGCCTTTGGTGAGGCAATGTTTCGTTCTGGTAAACTAAAAAAAGCGATCGGACAATCTTTTGATGGTTCAGTTGGTCGTGCGATCGATCAGAAATTACGTCAACATGGTTTGGAAATTCCGATTCGGATGATTGGTTCTACCAGATTGGCAAATGAGCATTGTCAATGGTTTGATGAAGGTATTAACTGTGAAATTCTCGATCTTGCTACTCGTCGCTGGTGCAAAGGAAAAGTCAAGGTAAAAGTTTCTGTTGAATTCTTTGTCGAAGATACTGAAGAAAAGATATTTTTGCCTAGCGATTCAACGATTCGCGAACGTCCTTCGACCCAGATGTCTTTACCCGATCGCGAAGATTTGATTACTGATGATTATGTTAACAGTGAATATGTCTTCACAGGTATTCATCAGAATGGTCAATCTTAATTAGGTAATAAGTAATAGGTAATAATTAGTTTTTAGATAGGGTTTAAATCACTGTTTACGAAAACTTTCTGGGTAAGGAGACTTGCTATATAAAAATCTTATTTAAATTCTTCGCAGTAAAGTTAACCCGTGGGGGGCGGTGCTGTCTTGTTGTTTTTTTATTCTGCGGCGTTTTTATATCTCATAAGGGAGATATAAAAACGCTGCTTCAGACCCGCCCTCTAGAGGCTACGCTGCTCATTTCGGATCGCTATAGATCATTTGAGATCCGCTAGTTTAATCCGTGGATCTACAAACTTAAGCAGTAAATCGGCAAATAAATTACCAATAATCAACATGATTGCCCCAATCATCAGACTACCCATGACTAGGTAAAGATCTTTTGCAGTTACTCCGGCTAATATTAGTTTACCTAGTCCAGGCCAATTGAAGAAAAATTCAGCAATAAAAGCACCGCCCAGCAAGCTGGCAAATTCAAAGCCGAGAAGTGTAATTAGTGGGTTAATGGCATTTCGCAAGGCATGAACATAAATAACTCGATTTTCGGACAAACCCTTGGATCTAGCTGTCTGAATATAGTCTTGACGCAAGACATCCAATAGTTCCCCGCGAGTAATTCGTTGCAATCCCGCAAATCCGGTAATTGTCAGAGCAATTGTCGGTAAAATCATATGCCACAGGATATCAATTAATTTGCCAATCGCTGATAATTCCTCATGATTGATACTAGTTCTACCACCAACAGGTAATAGTGGCGAACAAATTTGGGCGACAATTAATAATGATAATGCTGTGACAAAGCTCGGAAATCCTTGAGCACTATAGCTGAGTACGCGCAAGAATTTATCGATAAATTTATTCTGATTTACTGCTCCAATAATCCCCAAAGGAATGGCGATCAACCATGTCAGAATAATCGAAGCAATCGCCAATTCTAGAGTAGCCCTAATTCTTTGACCGATTAACAATGCCACAGGTTGAAAATAGAGCATACTCAATCCCAAATTTCCCTGGAGTGCCTGAGTCAGCCATTTAAAATATTGATTGACTAAAGTTCCAAAGTCTTTTTTATCGCTCAAGCCAAATTGATCCATTAGCTCCTTAATTCGTTGGGGCGTAATTTTGGGGTTTTGTCTGAGCGTGTCGAGAAAATTACCTGGTGATAATTGAATAATCGCAAAACAAAGAATCGAAGCCAAGAATAGAGTAAACAGTGCTTGGATCGATCGTTTGAGGATATATAAAAATGTTTCACCAGTGAAAATATCCCGAATTTGAGTCAAGATATCGCGGTTGGATGTAGATGTAGTCATTCGGGGTATCTGGGGAATGTGGGGGAGATGGTGTTACCCCCAACCCCCTTATAAAGCGGATGCGCGTACTGTTCGGGTTCCCCGACAGTTTAGCGGCGTTTTTATATCTCCTGGCGGAGCCTCTCCAACAGGAGATATAAAAAAACGACAAGACAGCGGTGCGCTATGGGCGGGGTTCCCCCGCACATAAAAGCGCAACAAGACAGCGCACCAAGCAGGGGGCTTTCATGCCCCCTCCCCTTTATAAGGGGAGGGCTGGGGTGGGGTAGATATCTACGCTTAGTAATAGTTGATATGTATTGGTGTAAGCTGTGAGCAATCTAAAAATCCAAAGCTTTCCGATAAAGCTGTTGAATTTTGCTAACTACAGATTCCTGACTTGGTTTTGTCGAAACTGGTTGCGATTGAATATTTACCAAGAGTTGTGCTTCAGCTATTGCCACATCCCCATCGCTATAGATTAACCCACTAATTGCTTCAATGAGTCGATCGTCATCATGGATCGATCGATCTCCGAGATAGGCTTGAATCCACTGTTCGCATTCTGCTGCGGTCACTTTCATCGTACCAGTTAGTAGTGGCTCAACCTCGGTATCATGGTCTAGCTGATGCGCGTGGGCTACTTTTGATAGATATTGGCGTTCTTCTGGTTGAATTTCACCATCGAGCCAAGCGATACCAATCAGGATTTTTAGCAGTAATTGTGACTGAGATTGAATATTCATATGATTTATCATAGTGAGCAAGTCTCTGCTTTAATTCTATGTCGATCGCAGCTCAAACCGCCGCTCAATTTCCTGCTGATACATTTGTCAATCTGGCACGCGCCGACAAGATGTGGCAAAATTTGCGTCAGGGACAGATTCCGCAACGAGAAATGGTCGTTTCAAGCGACGAGTAAGTACCTAGACGAAAATAATTACACAAATAAGTGATAAAATATGAATCAACTTTTTAAATCAGATATTCCCAAATAATACAAATGCTTTTTCTTCGGGAAATTAACCCACTCTCTTTTAAGCTACTGGAGCGAATTTA
>JANYDE010000026.1 GCA_025359915.1 Chamaesiphon sp. 336R_metabinner_41
CCCATCAATGTGTAGAGTAGAGCTTGGGCACACGGGAGAATGGTGTTCACTGTTCTCGTTAATATTGTTCTGTGCCCTTTTTCTCACACTTTGGTCACGATTGATACTAGTCTTTATGTATTGGTGCAAGATGTGAGTAAGCACGAAGTAGCAGGGTAGGGTAGTTGACTTAATTACCTATTCTTCTGGTTTTAATTGAGCGAGCGGGATTGCCAGCGTAGATTGTCATTGGATCTAGCGAGCGACTAGCTACACTGCCCAAGCATAGCACCGCACCGCGACCGACGGTAACACCTGGGCCAACAGTCGATCGAGCGGCAATCCAACAGCCCTCACAGAGCAGAATCGGGGCATCCTTCAATGGAAAAGATGGACTGCTCCAGTCATGATTTCCCGTGCAAAGATAGACAGATTGAGAGAGACAACAATGACTTTCGATCGTCACTACAGCAACATTATCAATCCAACAATCCTCACCCAGCCAGACAAAATCTCCCACCACCAATCGCCAGGGAAACTTCACCTTCAACCCCGACTTGATCCGCACGCTCACGCCTATTTGCGCTCCAAAACAACGCAACACCCATGACTTAAACCTAGAGCTAGCAATTGGATAGCTACTTACTAACGGCGATCCGAGATAGTACCAGATCACTTGCTGCCAAAAAGGTTCCCCAGGTGAATATGCACCGACTGTGTATTTATCTAGCCGCATAACGCACCACACTAATTTACCTCTGATACATAACTCATTTTCCAATTGCGGAAAGCACAATTGCAATTGGGTACCATAATATTATCGTGACGAGAAAACAGCATCTCCTGATTTCTCCTTACCGTTTTGCCATGTAGCACAACTGAAGATCATAATGGCTTCGATCAAAAAAAACACAACACCTGTCAGCAATCCCCTCTCGTCAACAACAGTCGATAGATCTGACGAGGCGAATAGCTCTCGTGCCGATTATTATCCCAGTACTGAGGCAATTAATTATTCTTTATTTTTAAAAACGCACGCTCCGATCAAACTTAAAATTATCAATCAGTTCTTTCCTCCAGATTATGCCGCAACGGGCCAACTAATTGAAGAATTAGCCCATAACCTCAAAGCTTATGGTTGCATCAGCGTGTTTACGAGTCAACCCTCCTATGCCTTTGTTGATTCAGAAGTTCCACCAGCACAATCGGATTCGCATCAAAATAACTCTCCTCAATCTCTAACCATTCACCGCTCGGAAGCCACTCGATTTTGGCCAGACAGAATTCGAGGAAAAGCAGTGCTTGGAGCGATCTTTTTTGTCCGTACCGCTCTATACCTGCTCCGACATGCTCATCATCGAGAGCTAGTCTTGCTAACTACGGCACCGCCATTTCTACCCATCCTCGGCTATCTGCTCAGTCGCATTTGCAAAATCCGCTATGTCTGTTTGCTCTACGATCTATATCCAGATATCGCCATCGAGCTAGATGTCATCAAAAAACAAAAGTGGGTTGCCGAGTTGTGGAATTATTTCAATCGGCTCACCTGGAAACACGCTGAGGCAATTATTGTCTTGAGCGAGACGATGAAAGATCGGATTCTCGCTCAACAACAAGAGATTTATGACAAAATTGTGGTTATTCCCAATTGGATCGACTCAGAGCAAATTGTACCTATCCGCAAGCAGGACAACTGGTTTGCGCGGGAACATGGATTAGTCGAGCCATTTACCGTTTTATACTCAGGTAATATGGGTCGCTGTCACGACATGGATACCTTATTCGAGGCGATTAGGTTGCTTCATCACGTTCCAATCCGATTTGTGTTTATTGGTGGTGGTGATAAACGCCAACGATACCAACAGCGAACAATCACACAAGGCTTGACTAATTGTTTATTTCTGCCCTATCAACCCCGTGAAAATTTACCTTTTTCTCTCACTGCTTGCGATGTGTCAATCGTGAGTATCGGTGAGGGAATGGAAGGTTTGGTCGCGCCGAGTAAACTTTACCCCGCCTTAGCCTCTGGTCGGCCGATTGTGGGGATTTGCGCCGACACTTCTTATCTAAATGATATCTTCGATCGAGCCAATTGTGGAATTACAGTCAGAAATGGTGATAGTCAAAAATTGGCGGCATCTATAGAGCTTTTGAGCCAAAATCCTCACTTAGCAGAAAAATTAGGTCGATCTGGTCGTAAATATTGCTGCCAAAATTATACATCAACAAAAATAGCTCAAGCATATCTGGAACTATTTCAATCTCTAGACGCTAGATTCAATTAGTAATAAGTAGCTAGACAAAATTAATTACATATTTTTCTCCAAATTCTTTAAGGATCTTTTCGACGGAGTAAACTAATGATTTCCAGCTAGAGTAAGCATCTGTTGTGAGCCATTGATATTTAATGAATCGCCATAAGATCTC
>JANYDE010000027.1 GCA_025359915.1 Chamaesiphon sp. 336R_metabinner_41
GAGATCTTATGGCGATTCATTAAATATCAATGGCTCACAACAGATGCTTACTCTAGCTGGAAATCATTAGTTTACTCCGTCGAAAAGATCCTTAAAGAATTTGGAGAAAAATATGTAATTAATTTTGTCTAGCTACTTAGCTAAATATAATTTAAGGATCGAGTATCCGTACAAGGCGACATAAGTAAAGCAACCATCTCTTACCCAAAACCGACAAACCCTAGCCATAATTAATGCCGAGGAACGAGTCGGAGCAATTATGGATAGGGTTCGCCAAATTTAAGGAATAAAATTAGCTATTGCAACTAAGCAAAAGTAATTAAGTTTGGTGCTAATTATCTATTATGCATTTCTAGTAACCAAACCCCATAGGAAGATCGCTACCATTGACCCTAGCACTGCAAATATTAGTGAGGGAATTAAGGCTCCAGCGGTAACTGCCCCTGCCGAGGCGATGGCAAACTTTCCGGTCGATATCAACGTATATAGAGTGCCACCTAGAAATGCACCAACAATTCCCAAGACCATAGTGGCAATCATTCCACCACCTTGAGCACCAGGATAAATCATTTTAGCCAGTGCGCCAGCTACCAAACCAAGTACTGCCCAACCAAGAATATTCATAGTCTTAATTCTCCATCCCTAAAGTTTAGGTTGATGCTCTAATTTTACTAATTTTAATTCAATATTAAAACCGTCTTGCCGATCGGTTTTCACTATTTTAGCCGATCGGCTTAGTCGGTCTCGATCGGTTAATTAATTCTTAACCTTTGGCTCCGAATCCAGTCTTTTTGGGCTGAGACTTAGGTTTGGCTTTTTCTTTACTTACTTCGAGGACTGCGGACTGAAATAATTCGTGTAAATGGATTGGAACGCTAGCTAAATCGGGGAGATCTGGCTCTAGATACTTATTAAATTTAGTGAGTATCGCATTGAGGTCTGTGGACAGCTTAAAATCGGGTAATTCTAGCGTTTGACGGATGGCGGTTTCTAGCTGTTGTGGCGATTCAGTTGCTAGTCGCCGCCAGACAAAGGCATTCATTTTTGAATCTGCTAAACATTTATGAATGAATTTGAGATCGGCGGGGAGATACGGGGTATCTATTGCTAACAGAGTTTTGAGACGGGGATAATCAACTAAAAACATCTGTCCCCAATGGGGGTGACTCAGCGCGGTGACAGCGGGTGCGGATTTTAGTTGTAGCGGTAATTCGACTTTGGGCGATACCATCTTCCCAATGGCAGTTGTTTGCCCCTGGGCGGTATGAGCATCGGACAATCCGAGGGTTGTGGTCAAAGCCTGTAAATCTTCGGCTTCCGCACCTGCTGCGGTGGCTAGCTCGTCTAGGGTTTTGGATTTGTCGATTCCGGCTGCATCAAATTGTTGATCTACCATCCAAGTCTGAAATTCACCAATCCGCAGCTCTAATTCTTTCCCCGTGAGGGTAAGTTCGTCAGTACCGAAAAATTCGACGAATCGATCGTGATAAACTACGACGGATTCCCAGGATGCGGCCAATTGTGCGGGTGCATCGCTATACAGATAATGGGGATAATTTTGGCGAAATACACCAATGGCGACGGCTAATTTTGGTTTACCCAATCTTCCCAATGCTACCCAGGGAGTCAATATTGCCCAATCGACACCGAAAATTGGACTAATTTGGGCGATAATTACGTCGCCGAGTTTGAGCCGACTCATTGCGGTTTGGGATGACAGATCGGTAAACTGGATCCGATAGTGTTTGGCAGTCAGCCAATTCATCACTTCTAAACCATCGGGGAATATCTGATCGATCGACAGTAAACCGACAAAACTCTTGCGCCAACTCACAATAAGCTGACGATCTGCGTTGACTAAATCTGGCTGACTTGCCAGGAATAATTCTAGCGGTGTTTTGCCATTGACTTCACCCTCGATCGCAAATCGATGCACTAGTAATTTTCGTTGTCCTGGATCTAGCTGCGAGTTGCGAATCAATTGATTTGCAGCGTAGCTTTCCAATGCCGTCGCGACATTCCCTTCAGCCGTTTGAATAAACTCAATAATCTCCGTCCAAAGTACACCAGCACGAGCAAAAATAGGATCGAACATAGTTTTAAATATCGAGTAGATTGGTGCGTTATCCTCTCATGTTACGATTGCACTGGCGATTAGGCTTCACCCACGCTATGCGATCGAGCAATATTACTGTGACCAAGGATCCAATTTATCACCGCACGGAATCTCCTTCGCAGACAGTAAAAGTCGCCAGAGATCAAATAGCCAGCCAAGATATGAAGCAAAATTTAATTGACAAAGGGGCTATTTTTGATGGCAATCCAGGAGATAGATCTGACTCTAAAAATCTGGTTTTTCGCCAAATATAATCAATTTTATTCATAGTGATAGCGACAAGTAAAAAAGACAATTTGCTCGTTATTAACTATATAAATTAATCGATGTTCGAGATCGATGCGACGCGACCAATAATCTGAATCTAGGTACTTTAAAGGTTCTGGCTTGCCAATCCCTGTAAATGGATCTGACATGATGGCTGTCACCATATCGAGAATCTTGGCTGATTTTTTAGAATCTGTTTTGTACCACCAACCTAAATCTTCTTTGAATTTGGTCGTAAATACCGGAATTAATCGGATAATTTGAACGGGAGTTATTGCTGGCGATTCTTCAGACTTTTTCTTCTTCGCCATCGATACCTAACTCTTGGCGTAATTCTTCAATACTTTGCGGGACAAGTTTCCCAGATCGATATTCGTCAATAGAATCTAATAAATGCCGCGCATTTGTAGGAGATCGAAATAGATAAACTGTTTCAATTAGACTATTGAGATCTGATTCGGCGATGATAGCTACATTCTCACCATCGCGACGATTGATGATACAAACTTGGTGACTTTGTGCGACTCGATCGATCAATTGAAAGAATCCAGCTCTAGCTTCAGTCGGTGAGGTAATTTCGGTGGAGAACATAGTTTATGTACGCAACTATGTACAGGATATCAAATTAAAGCGCGATTCCACCAATCTTTCACAAAATAGTTCTAAAATACTATAAAAGCCATATTATAATAATCTTACCTGCACTTGCATTTTCAGAGAGCAGCAGCTTAATCCCCTTTCCCACAACACCCCTACGCCCGACAAATTAGCCCTCTACCACTTAACCTATGACTTTTGTTGGTTTGCACATGCACAGTGACTATAGCCTGCTTGATGGAGCTAGTCAGTTGCCCAATTTGGTCGATCGAGCAGTAGAATTGGGAATGCCCGCGATCGCATTGACAGATCATGGTGTAATGTATGGTGCGATCGAATTAATTAAGGTCTGTCGATCTCGCAATATTAAGCCAATTATTGGCAACGAAATGTATGTGATTAATGGTGATTTTACGCAGCAGAAGCGGTATCAAAAATTTCACCAGGTTGTGTTGGCGAAGAATACGCAGGGATATCGGAATTTAGTTAAGTTAACAACAGTATCTCACCTGGAAGGTTTCCAAGGGCGAGGTATTTTTGCACGTCCTTGTATCAACAAGGAATATATCGAGAAATATAAGGAAGGTTTGATTATTACTAGTGGTTGTTTGGGGGGAGAAGTTCCTCAAGCAATTATGGCTGGTAGAGCAGATGCGGCGCGGAAGGTTGCGAGGTGGTATAAGGAAAGATTTGGCGAGGATTACTATCTGGAAATCCAAGATCATGGGTTGAAAGAAGATCGGGTTGTGAATGTTGAGATTGTCAGAATCGCACGAGAATTAGATATCAAACTGATTGCTACTAATGACTCGCACTTCGTCTCTTGTTTTGATGTCGAGGCTCATGATGCGTTGTTATGTATTCAGACTGGACAACTGATTCGCGAAGATAAGCGGATGCGGTATAGCGGGAATGAGTATCTCAAATCTGCCGAGGAAATGGCGCAATTATTCCGCGATCATTTACCTGATGATGTGATTGCGGAATCGATCGCTAATACCCTCGAAGTTGCTGATAAGATTCAACCTTATAATATTTTAGGTGAGCCAAAGATTCCTGATTTCCCGATTCCGGTGGGGCATACTCCGGCTACTTTTGTGGAAGAGATTTCGCGCGAAGGATTGAAGGAACGACTGAAAGCACAACGATATGGAGATATTGAAGATGTTTATAAAGAGCGGCTCGATTTTGAGCTAAAAATGATCGAACGGATGGGATTTTCGACCTATTTTCTGGTTGTCTGGGATTATATCAAATTTGCACGCGATCGATTGATTCCCGTCGGCCCTGGTAGAGGCTCCGCAGCGGGTTCTCTGGTGGCTTATGCGATGAAGATTACTAATATTGACCCTGTACATCATTGTCTGCTATTCGAGCGTTTCCTGAACCCAGATCGGAAGTCGATGCCAGATATTGATACGGACTTTTGTATCGAACGTCGGGCTGAGGTAATTGAATATGTAACTGAGAAATATGGGAAGGAAAGGGTAGCGCAAATTATCACGTTTAACCGGATGACTTCTAAGGCGGTATTGAAGGATGTGGCGCGGGTTTTGAATATTCCCTATGGTGCGGCGAATGAGTTGGGTAAAATGATTCCAGTGGTGCGGGGAAAACCGACGAAATTAGCGGTGATGATTTCGGACAAAACTCCAGTACCTGAGTTTAAACAGACTTATGAAACGGGTGAATATGCCGATCCTGAAACTGGTGAAAAAATCACAGCGCGACAGTGGATTGATATGGCAATGCGAATCGAAGGTACGAACAAAACCTTCGGCGTTCATGCGGCGGGGGTGGTAATTTCGGCGCAACCTTTGGATGAAATTGTACCATTGCAACGGAATAATGACGGGTCGGTAATTACTCAATATTATATGGAAGATCTCGATTCAATGGGTCTATTGAAGATGGACTTTTTGGGATTGAGGAATCTGACAATCATTCAAAATGCGATCGATACGATCGAACAAACAAAAGGTGATAAAATCGATCCAGATGATATCACTGGGGAAGAGCGACATACATATAAGATTTTAAACAAAGGAGCGGTAAAAAAACGCCCGCCGAATGTCGAGAAAACTTATAAACAAGTCGAGTCGGGAGACTTAGAAGGTGTCTTTCAATTAGAGTCTTCAGGGATGCTCGATGTGGTGGCACGATTGAAGCCATCGAGTATTGAGGATCTATCATCTATCCTTGCATTATACCGTCCTGGGCCACTCGATGCGGGACTAATTCCGATCTTTATCGATCGTAAACATGGACGTGAAAAAATCACCTATGAGCATCCAATTCTCCAGCCAATTCTAGAGGAGACTTATGGGGTAATTGTCTATCAAGAGCAAATTATGAAAATTGCTCAAGATTTGGCAGGATATACCCTCGGTGAAGCAGATATTCTGCGCCGATGTATGGGTAAGAAGAAAGCCGATGAAATGAATAAGCAGCGCGAGAAATTTCTCGATGGCTCGGCGAAAAATGGAGTCGAACATTCGATCGCTGATGCACTATTTGATAAAATGGTTTTGTTCGCTGAATATTGCTTGAGTTATGATACTAACGTAATGACAGTTGAATATGGTGCATTACCAATCGGTAAAATTGTCACAGAGAAAATTGCTTGTACAGTTTGGAGTGTAGACAATCTTGGTTATATCATTCAGCAGCCGATAGTTCAATGGCACAATCGAGGCGAACAGGAAATATTTGAGTATCTACTAGAAGATGGTAATACAATTCGCGCAACTGCGGATCATAAATTCATGACTATCGATCGACAAATGTTGTCTATTCAGGAGATATTCGATCGTAATTTAGACTTATTTCAACTCGATAAATTACCATAATGACAACTATAGCAATCCTAAATTATCTCCAAAGTTTCTAGTACTTTCTCTCTAATATTTTTTTAACCGCAGAGGGCGCAGAGGGCGCAGAGAAAGAGGAAGAGGAAGAGGAAGAGGAAGAGGAAGAGGAAGAGGAAGAGAAAGATAGGTTCGCTTCTCATTTAGAATTGCTATAGATAATATTGATATCCCGATCTAGGATCGATCCGTAAGAAAGAAAAAATCGAACAAATATTAGAGAGTTATCATCGTGGTTAAAATTATCAGTCGAAAATCTTTAGGCATTCAATCTGTCTATGATATTGGATTAAAGAATATTCACAATTTTTTATTGGAAGACAACATAATTGCTTCTAATTGCTTTAATAAAAGCCATTCTACTGCTTATGCTTATGTTACTTATCAAACAGCATTTCTAAAGGCTAATTATCCGGCTGAATATATGTCAGCACTCTTGACAGCTAATAGTGGCGATCAAGATAAGATGACTAGATACCTGAATAATTGTGAGCAAACTTTGGACATCAAAGTTGAGCCGCCAGATATCAATCGATCGTATGTAAAGTTTCGACCAGTTATCGATCCAAATCGACCTAAGCGACTAAATATTTTGTTTGGTTTGTCAGCAATTAGAAATGTGGGTGAAGCTGCAATTGAGAATATCTTAAATGCTCGTGAAGAAGGCGGCGAATTCTTATCACTTGCTGATATTTGTCAGCGGGTTAGTCTCCAATCAGTCAATAAACGCACATTAGAATCATTGATTCAATGCGGTGCGTTTGATAATATTGATAGCAATCGTCGTCAGTTAATTAATGACTTAGAGGTGATTATTCCGTGGTCACAAAGTAAGGCTAAAGAGAAAGCGATCGGACAAGGTAATTTATTTGACTTGTTCGGTGATTCAAAGCCAGAAGTTGGCGGATTTGAAGCTACCCCAAAATCGCCGATCGTGAGCGATTTTTCATCCCAGGAGCGATTACAATTTGAACAAGATCTTTTAGGCATATATGTCTCAGATCATCCGCTTAAAAATGCTGAAAGAATTGCTAAGATGCAGAAGCATGATTTTAAAAGACTGGTGGAAATTGATAAGCCTTGTAAAGATGTTAAAATTGTGGTGATGCTAACAGAAGTGAAGGTAGTCCAGACTAAAAAAGAAAATAAGTCGATGGCTATTCTCAAACTAACCGATCTCGCGGGTAGTAAATTAGAAGCAGTAGTTTTCCCAGAAGCTTATGAGAAAAATAAGGATACACTAGTTGGTAATGCCGCAGTAATTTTAGTGGGCAAAGTCAGTCGCAAAAAAGACGATGATGAACTCCAGATGATTGTCGATGAATCGATCTCGATCGATTATGATTTTGTTAGTAAACCTGTAGATCTCGAAATAGAATCCAAGCATCTAGTCTTAATCGAACTACCAATTAATGTCGCGACAGATGATATCCAAACTCAACAGCTCAAAACGATGCTGGAAGAGTATTCTGGCGATACATTAGAGACGAAAACACCTGTGTATGCGATCGTCCGTGGCGAAAATGGTTATCAATTAGTCCAGTTTGGTAAACAATTCTGGGTTCAAGATCCTGATGGATTAGTAGATAGAATGACGAAACTAAATTTTGATATTCAAGTAAAAGAAATTGAATAGCCATCGGGTGTGTTAGGCAGACGCTACGCGAACGCACAACACACCCTACGCTTTTATCCCATCTCCTTTAAACATCTTTAGAGACGATTGAGAGGTACTGGTTTATACTGGTATCGCAGCGCACCATCGTGAGATATACTAAGCACGGCTAGTAACTAGACTTTTTCAGGTGTAAATTTTTGGCGATCGAATGGTATGGTCAAGGGGTCGGATTGAATTCGTGCGAATCTAATGCTGAGAATAAATTTTGTCGAAGAAGATATCAAAAAGCTCC
>JANYDE010000030.1 GCA_025359915.1 Chamaesiphon sp. 336R_metabinner_41
CTCAAATGTTGCTGGGGTTACACCACATAAACGTTTGAACTCTGTCGGCTCTAAATTTTTAACTAGTGAATAACTCACTTTCGATTAGTTGAATTTCTATCTATTGTACAACTCTCTCGGACTTTCGCAGGAGGTCTATTGCTCGATCGCAATTGTCAGCCTGATATTAATTCATCCCCATTTTATTTGGATTGGATACGCAGCAAAAGCAGCATCACAGCTAACTAGAGTAAGAGAACGATCGATTGCTTGAGCGATGAGAATCCTGTCGAATGGATCGCGGTGATGGAGTGGTAGATTCATTACCTGAACTGTATCGGTGAAAGAAATTGGTAACAAGGTAACAAGCTAATTCCAGCAGGTTCTAAACTAGCTTCAATCGATTCATAGTTCGATATGATTGACAATTTCCCAATGCTTAATTTAATCGCTATTTCCCATAGACTAGCGATGCTAAGATAAACTCGATCTGCATTTTCAATATCTATTTTTATCGATTCTGGCAACTTGGTATCGTTCTCTGAATACCAGATAAAAGCATGAGTATCTAAAAGTAGATTAGTCACTACATATATTCCTGAAAATCTTCTAGTGGTTCATTAAAGTCCTCAGGCAGGGGTAAAACAAATGTGCCTTTTAGAAAACCTGCTTGCCGTTTCTTCTGTGGTAGTGGAGTATTTTTTGTATGAGCTTCTAGCAAAAATTGCGTATAGTGAAGGACTTCTTGCTGAAGTGAATCGGGTATCTTCTGGAGATATTCTAAGATTGTGGTTTCTATCATTTGAGAACCTCAGTTTAGGTCTGTATTTATATTGTTATCTATTAATTTACTTTAAACTCGATTCGTCGATCCATCGATCGATCGAATCCACTACCATTTCCATATTCCGCTTCACATCAGCATCCGTAAACCTTAAAAATCTCACACCCAAAGATTCTAAACGTTCCTGTCTAATATCATCATTAATCTTTGCTTCTTCGCCATCGTGACTTCTACCATCAATTTCAATAGCTAGCTTCAAATCCTTGCAGTAGAAATCGACAATGTATCGATCGATCGGACGTTGTCGATCAAAATCATAACCCCGCATCTGCTTCCGTTTCAAGCGTTGCCACAACAACACCTCACCCAAAGTCATATTCTGCCGCAACTTCCGCGCCAACTCTTTCAAATACCGCTCATACTCAATAATCTCCCTCCTCCCACTAGGGGTCAAAATCCCCTCCTCGGAGGGGTGCCCAACGGGCGGGGTGGGTAGATCTCCGCTTGCACTAATCAAATCCGAATGCTCTTTTCCTAAAGAAGGGGGATTACTCTCGATCGAGTCTTCTAATTCTGACATTGCTAGTAGAATCAAATTACAGATTTAGTGTACCCAGGATCGATCGACGATTAGTGTGCAGCGTAGATCCACCCACCCCGCCCTGACGGGCACCCCTCCGAGGAGGGGATTTTCAACGCCATGTTTTTTAGACTTCGGCTAGCTTTCTCACATCATCCACCGAGACAGTTCGACCTTCATCTTCAAAACCAGAAATCTGGTCGAAATTGAGATAGCGATATAGATCCCCGGCAAACGGATTAATCTTCTTACTCATCAAATCCAAATACTCCGGCACCGTCGGAATCCGTCCCAACAGCGAACAAACCGCCGCTAATTCCGCCGAACCGAGATAGACTTGGGCACCTTTACCCATCCGGTTATTGAAATTGCGGGTAGATGTCGAGAATACCGTAGCATTATCGGCGGTGCGGGCTTGGTTGCCCATACACAGACTGCACCCGGGCATTTCTGTCCGTGCGCCAGCGGCATCGAAGATGGCATACATGCCTTCGGCTTTGAGTTGGCTCTCATCCATGCGGGTGGGGGGACAAATCCATAGCTGAGTGGTGACTGCGGGTTCGCCGTCGAGGACTTTGGCAGTGGCGCGGTAGTGTCCGATATTTGTCATGCAGGAGCCAACGAAGACTTCATCGATTTTATCGCCTGCGACTTCGCTTAGGAGTTTGATATTATCGGGGTCGTTGGGGGCGGCGACGATCGGTTCTGTAATAGTATTGAGATCGATCTCGATAATTTCGGCGTATTCGGCATCGGCATCGGCGGACATCAAGACGGGATTAGCCAGCCAAGCTTCCATCTGAGCAACGCGGCGTAAAATGGTGCGGGCATCGCCGTAACCGCGTGCGACCATATTTTTGAGTAGGGCGACGTTGGAGCGGATATATTCGGTGACGGTGGCTTGGCTGAGTTTAATCGTGGAGCCAGCGCAGGAACGTTCAGCGGTAGCGTCGGTGAGTTCAAAGGCTTGCTCGACTTTGAGATCTGGTAAGCCTTCGATTTCCATAATCCGCCCAGAGAAGACGTTTTGCTTGTTTTGTTTGTCGTTGGTGAGTAAGCCTTTTTGCATGGCGACGTAGGGAATCGCATTGACGATATCGCGAAGGGTGACTCCTGGCTGTAAGTCGCCTGTGAAGCGCACTAAGACGGATTCGGGCATATCTAATGGCATCGCGCCTAGAGCGGCGGCGAAGGCGACTAAACCGGAGCCTGCGGGGAAGGAAATACCCAGGGGGAAGCGGGTGTGGGAGTCGCCGCCAGTACCGACGGTATCGGGGAGGAGCATCCGATTCAGCCAGGAGTGGATGATGCCATCGCCAGGGCGCAGGGCTACGCCGCCGCGTTGGGCGAAGAAGTCGGGTAAGTCTTGGTGGGTTTTGATGTCTACTGGTTTGGGATAGGCGGCGGTGTGACAGAAGCTCTGCATCACTAAATCGGCACTGAAACCGAGACAGGCGAGTTCTTTAAGTTCGTCGCGAGTCATCGGCCCTGTGGTATCTTGAGAACCAACGGTGGTGATTAGGGGTTCGCAGGGTACCCCAGGTAGCACACCTGGTAATCCACAGGCTTTGCCGACCATTTTTTGGGCGAGGGTGTAGCCTTTGCCTGTATCTACGGGTGGCGTGGGGCGAACGAACAGGGTGCTGGGGGGTAATCCCAACGCGATGCGGGTTTTGTCGGTGAGGGTACGCCCGATGAGGAGTGGGATTCTACCACCAGCACGAACTTCATCGAGGATGGTGTCGGGTTTGAGGCTGAAAGTGGAGAGGGTTTCGCCGGATTCGTTGGTAATTTTGCCAGCGTAGGGATGGATGGTAATTACCATGCCAGTTTCGAGCATGGTAATATCACACTCGATCGGCAGACTCCCCGAATCTTCAGCAGTATTAAAGAAAATCGGCGCGATTTTACTACCCAAAATATAACCGCCCGTGCGCTTATTCGGGACGCAGGGAATATCTGCGCCAATGTACCAGAGGACAGAATTAATCGCCGATTTGCGCGAGGAACCCGTACCGATTACGTCGCCCACATAGGCAATTGGATGTCCTAATTCCTTCAATTTAGAGATCGATTCTAAACTCCCTGGCTGGCGGGTTTCCAGCATCGCTAAGGCATGGAGGGGAATATCGGGACGACTGGTAGCTTCAGTAGCGGGGGATAAGTCGTCGGTGTTGGTTTCGCCTGGAACTTTAAATACAGTAACGGTAATCGTTTCGGGTAATGTGGGGCGGGAGGTAAACCATTCGGCATTCGCCCAGGAGTCGATAACTTGTTTGGCGTAAGGATTGGTTTGGGAGAGTTCCCACACGTCGTTAAATGCGTCGTAAACGAGGACGATTTTGCTCAGTGCTGTGACTGCGGCGGTGGCGAGTTCGGAATTAGCCGATTGCAGCAAATCGATGAGCGATCGCACGTTATAACCGCCTAACATTGTACCCAATAATTCGATCGATTCAACCTGATTAATCAGCGGACAAGTAACGTTACCCGTAGTAATGCTAGTCAGGAAGCCAGCCTTAACATAAGCAGCCGGATCTACTCCAGGCGGAACCCTGTCTCGCAATAATGCCAGTAAATTGGCTTCCTCACCTGCGGGAGGATTTTTCAACAGTTCGCACAATGCACTGGTTTGTTCGGCATCGAGGGGTAAGGGGGGAATGCCCAAGGCGGCTCGATCGGCTGTATGCTGGCGATATGCTTCTAACATCTGGATTTAGCTTCTGTGTCTAGGTCATTCTATTTTAAGTTATTTAGTCTAAATGCAGAATTAGCCCAGATTCTGTATGGATATAGACTGATGGTGAGTTTGGTACTTATTCGAGATAATTTGAATTGAGGAGATAAGATCGTGACCGCAGAGGAACTGCTACGACGTTATGCTGCTGGGGAAAGAGAATTTAGTGGGGTTGATTTGAGTGGAGTAAACTTAAATAATGCGATTCTGGTTAGAATTTTTTTAAATAATGCTGATTTAACAGGGACTAATTTAGAGAGTGCTGGATTAACAGATGCCCGCTTGGAAAATGCTAATTTGCATGGAGCTAATTTGGAAAACGCATGGATGGAATATGCTCACCTTCATAGAGCTAATTTGAGTGGTGCTAATTTGAAAAATGTTGTCTTGTGCGATGCCCACTTATCGGAAGCCAATCTCAGTAAATCAGATCTCACTGGTTCTGATTTATATGGTGTTACTCTTGTAGAAGCTAATCTTCAAGGTGCCAATTTTTCTAATACTAATCTTAATGAAGCACGGTTTGATGGGGCTACTTTACATGGTGCTAATTTCTCTAATGCTAATCTTAAAGAAACTAGTTTTCAAAATACTGACTTGGGTGGTGTGATTCACACTGTTCTTTCAGGTGCTTACGCTCGTAAAACTATCATGCCGGACGGTAGTTTTATCAGTGAACTTACTGAATTGACGTAAATATTGAGATATAACAACCTTCTCAATTTCATTTTTATGGGAAATAATGATGAATATGCGATCGATCTAATACTCGATCGCGATTTTATTATCTTTCTGGTAACGATCGATTCATTAGTTTGGCTTCTATATTGGCGTTAGCCTGCCGTAGGTACAGGCAGATACAGGCGTTGACGAAGCCTTGGCATTACGGCTTTGCCGAGTCGTGCTGATGATTGATGAATACTTGCGATCGATATCATAGAAAATAACAGTAGATGTCAGAAGTAGTAAAATGGAGGTACCCATCCATAACGCCAATGAAAGCTTACGAATTTCTCGGTAAAGTTTTATCATCACAACAGATCGAAGTAGCTTGTCTCAATCTAGCAGAGATACCGATCGGCTCTAATGTCAAAGTGATTGTTTTAGTTGAAGACGACGATACAGAGTCACCAGCGGAAAGCTTTCGCCAAGGATGGGCAGATGTTGTCGCAGGTAATACTATGCCTGCATCGCAGCTATGGGAATAAACTGATGTCGGAGCAATCAATTTCGATCCAAGTCGATATAACTGTAAAATTCCAAAAAAAAGTCAAAACCTTAGAGAAAAAATATCAAAATATTAGAGATGATGTTCGACCGATTATCGAACAGTTGGAAGTAGGAGAACTACCTGGAAATAGAGTTGTTGGACTCGATATAGAAATTTATAAAGTCAGGGTAAGAAATAGGAATGCTAATCGAGGGAAGAGTGGCGGCTATCGACTGATTTACTACGTCAAAACTAGCGATCGCATAATTTTAGTGACTATTTATTCTAAATCAGAACAAGAAGATACCGATCGCAGTGAAATTGAAGATATATTGTCAGAGTTTGAGTAATTTTGCGATTCTCTTCCAAAGATGCTACGCGATCGACCTTTCATTTTTATGGGAAATAATGATGAATATTCGTTGGCGATAGCCTTTCCTTGAAGAATCAATCTAACACTCGATTGTGATTTTATTGTCTTTCTATCGGCGTTTTATTTTATGGAAAATAACGATAAATTTCAGAGCGATACAACACTCGGCTCATAACGATTTCATCATCTTCCATGAAAAACCCAATCCGATAATCACCAACCCGAATTCGATAAGCAGTATCATCACCTTTGAGTTTTGATAAATTGGGAACTGTGCTTAAATCTTCCACATTGGGTATTTCCTCTAATACCAAATCACAAATTTTCTCGTAAACCTCTGTACTTTGGAGAGATTTTAAATCCTTGAGAAATTTCTTTTTGTATGTGACATTCATTATCGTTCGCGTAGCGTCTCTGGAAGAGAATCGAGATATAATTTGGCATTGACAAGATCGATGGTTTCATCATCTTTGGTTTCTTGCATTGCTTTGAGTAAGCCTTCATCTTCCATCTGTTGCTGTTTGAACTCCAAAAACTCAGCAAAAGTTAACACCTGTTGTTGTAAGTCCAACGGTAAACTTCGTATTTTGTCGATCGTCAATTGTTCAATAGTTGTTATAGACATTTTTGTCGCTTTCGATCTGTACCACCATTTTAACAATAAATATGGATACAACACTCTATCCTGCCTGGAGAGATAGTAAAATATAGATATTCATACCGCCCATGAAAGCTTACGAGCCTTTCGTCAAAATCTATCATCACAGAAGTAGTAAAGCAGATGGTACAAGTAAAAATATACGGATTAAGAACGCCACTGATAGCACATGCAGATTTATTGTCGGCGGCGATTCATAATGCGATCGTCGAGGCATTAGTGTATTCGCCCGAGAAGAAATTTCATCGGCTGATTGGATTGGAAAAATCGGAATTTATCTATCCTGTTGATCGCAGTGAAAATTATACTATTATTGAAATATCGATGTTTGAGGGTCGATCGATTGAGACAAAGAAATCATTAATTCGATTAATCTTTGCTAAGATTGAACGAGAAGTCGGTATTCAACCTCAAGATGTAGAAATAACTATTTATGAAACTCCAAAGCACAACTGGGGAATTCGAGGTTTGTGTGGTGATGAATTGGCTTTGGGGTACAAGGTGGATGTATAATTTAGCCAAATAGATAAAATTATGAGCAGTACAAATCTTTGGGCATCTAAGCCTTGGTGGTGTCAACCTTGGACGATTATTTTGACTGGAGTAATGATCATTGCGGGTAGTTGGTTGTTATTTCAAACTCTCTGGTTAAGTTTACCTGTTGCAATTTTGATTGTGATATGGTGGACTTATTTTTTGATTATTGTGCCGCGTATATTAGCGGCGCAGGATTTGGATCGATCGTAATGGCGTGTCGATGAAAATTTATAAAAGTTATTGTAGATTGCATAAAACAACACAGCGAGGATCGATCGAGTCGCGAGAAGATGATGCAGATAGTTCTTGACGAATCAGATGCACAAGATTCCTGACTGGTATATTCTCCCTAGTGCTGCATTTACGATTAGTAGAAAGCAAATCAAGCACTATAATTTTCTAGATAAACAGCCAGAGAATGGTGATGTTGTTTATGGTAAAGTTAGTCGGCTTGGGCAACACGTCGAACTAGAAAATAAGTCGGGTAGAATCCACCGACTGAATGAAGGATCGACGGCGATATTTGTGTTTGGTAATCGTTATGCGCCTGATTTCTATGAAGGGGTTATTCCGGCGGCGATAACAAATAAGGTCGATCTGTTGGCTCGATCGGGTATTATTGGAAATGTCAAGGTCAAGAATTCATCCGTGAGCGAACCTACTCAGGTTAAGATCTTAGGCTATATTTGTGATGCCAACGGGGAAGTACTAAATACTCGTAACTATCCGCTGATTAAGCCGAAGAAAACAGAAAAGAAAGATGATCGATCTAAGTTAATTCTGTTCATTGGCACTAGTATGAACTCTGGGAAGAGTACCAGTGCAACGGCTTGTTGCTGGGCACTTACTAATATGGGGTATGATGTCAGGGCTTCTAAGGTGACGGGTACTGCGAGTCTAAAAGATATTTTATATATGCAGGATGCTGGGGCTTCGATCGTTAATGATTTTACCCATTTTGGATTTCCATCTACTTATCTATTGGAAGAGAAGGAAGTAGTCAAAATATTTAACGATCTCGATCTCAAATATGCTAATAATCCTAAAAATTATTGGTGTGTTGAATTAGCTGATGGTATTTTACAACGAGAGACGGCATTATTATTGCGATCGCCAGATGTTCGATTGCGGATTCACAAGCTGATATTTGCCGCTCATGATACTTTTGGTGCAATTGGTGGATTGAATGTCCTCAAGCACGAATTTGGGCTAGTTCCTGATGCAATTTCAGGTGTCTGTTCGAGTTCGCCGTTGTTTCTGCGGGAATTAGCGGAGTTTACCGATATTCCGGTATTTAATAATATCGATTGCAATCTCAAGCAATTATCGGAATTATTAATCTAGAGCGGTTTTTAAATACTGATAAAAAAGCCAGCGGACGTATCGTGTCGGCTGGCAAAATAGCTGTGTTGGGAGGAGAAAACTCATTACTTAGACTCTGACAAAAACCTGTGCGATCTCGTTGTCTCTTACGGGTTCGGCTGTTGTTGCTGGATTTTAAAGCTTTTTTGTTATCTCTTATTAAGAATTGTAACGAACATATTGTAAAAATGCAAGTAATTTCACCTAGATCCAATCTAGATGAAATTTGAGAGACGATAGATTCAGTTGTGAATTTACACCAACCGCTTTTGGGGCGGGACTTACAGGCTATATAAGAGGCGAGAATGCTAATAGTTAGTTGGAAAGAAAAAGTAGAGGAGTCGATCTGTTAAGGCAGCGTTTCACTATCGTAAAATTTTGATGCTCACCAACTCCCTCACTTTGAACCAAACCACCCTGTATGTTGTTCGGAAACTACATTGATAAGAGAGTCCTCTCAAGTACACATGGGAATAGCTTAACGTCTCCAATGATGTATAAAACGATCGAAAGGTAACTAAAAAGTCATGATTCAAGGTATGGATGTTGTTTGTATGAATCGATCTAAATCGGCTTCAAGCTGCTACTGTATAAGCGATAAGCTGTCCGATCCGCTGGCGGAGTATTTCTAAATTAACACGTTCTGAAGCAGCGATAAAGACGGCATTGGGGAATTCTTCGGCGGCTTCGGCGAGTCTTTCGGCATCTACTCGATCGATCTTATTAAAGACTACCAGGGATGGGCCTGGTTCGATCGGCATCTGACTGAGAATACCCATGACCGATCGAATATGACTATGCCATGCGGGATGGGATAAGTCAATCAGATGGATCAGTGCATCGGCTTCGGTGACTTCCTCTAGGGTGGCGCGGAATGCGTCCATCAGGGGTGGTGGGAGTTCGTGGATGAAGCCGACGGTATCGGTGAGCAGGATTTGGCGCAAGTCACCTTCGTTACTGGCGGGTACTTTAAAGCGGCGCGTAGTCGGATCGAGGGTGGCGAATAATTGGTCGGCGATGTAAACTTCGGAGTTAGTCAGGATATTCAGCAGGGTGGATTTTCCGGCGTTGGTATAGCCGACTAAGGCGACGGAGGGGACATCGTGATGTTGGCGTTGGATCCGGAGCCGCGTGCGGTGTGCCTGGAGCTGGTTTACGTCCTGCTGGAGCCGCGAAATCCGTTTTTGGATCGTCCGGCGTTCGGTCTCTAATTTGGTCTCTCCAGGGCCTCTGGTACCGATTCCACCACCTTGACGGGACATGGCTTGACCACGACCGGAGAGGCGGGGTAGCATGTATTCTAGTTGGGCTAGCTCGACTTGCAATTTACCCGCGCCAGATTGAGCGCGTTGGGCGAAGATATCTAAGATTACCTCAGTTCGATCGACTACGCGGATGCCAGTTTGAGTTTCGAGGTTGCGAGATTGACTGGGGGAAAGATTGCAGTCAAACACAATTAGATTAGCCCCAATTTTTTGAGCAGCAAGGGTAATTTCTTGGATTTTCCCTTCGCCGACAACGGTGCGAGGATGGACACGCGCTCGTTTTTGCTGGATGGTGTCGAGGACTTCTCCCCCCGCAGTCTGCACCAATTTAACGATTTCTTCTAAGCCGTCGGTAAACCGCTCCGCCGTCACAGAATCAGTTTTGACTCCTACTAATATTACTCGATCGGTATCATCACCGACGTTCTGATTGGCAACATCTCGTGCATATTCACTCTCGATCCCATCGACGAGATCGAGAAAATCTCGATCGCTGAGATCGTCTAAACTCAAAGGTGGCGAAATTGTCCAATTCACCTCTGGATGCGGTACCAAATGCGCGAGATAGGTATCTTGAATGTATCCCGTCGCGCCACCGCCACGTTTGGTAAAGCCACTACCCGTGATATTCAGAATCACTAATGCGTCCAGTCGCTGCAACGCCATTGCTGTCAGCGCACTGTCACTAGGAACATCGGGTTTCAGTTGGGTAGAAATACACCGAATTCCGCTCAACCGTTCCGCACCATAGCGCGGGAGTTCTAAGGGTGGAATTTGAGTTTGGTGGGGAGTTCCAACTCCCAGCCGGATCACTTGTCCGCGCCGATTGATATACACAGTAATCGGATCGCCAACTTGAGCACTAATCGCCGCTAGCTGCTGGGCAAATTCTGGCGTAGTCAACCTGTCGCCTGGTAATCTTTGATTGTACAACTTCCGTAGTTGCTTAATCTGGTTGGATTTTAATCCCTGTAAGTTGCCGTAAATCGTCTCGATATGCTGCTCTCCAACGCGGTATCTTCTAGTGTAGTAGCTGGGAGAGCTATTTGACCTGGAGCCTTGTAAAACTTTATTACTACCCTAATCGAGCATCAGTTAAAATAGCATCGATACCCGAAAAACGAATTATGACTTTTACGCTGTTTGGTCGTTGGCAAATTCGAGTTTTGCTATTGGCTACCGTCGGGATGTTATTAACCATCTTAATAGTAGTCAGGTCTAGTCCATCGATCGCCGGACAAACATTTTTGACGCTAGTATACCTCGGCTTGTTTGGATTGGGTTGGGATTTTGTCTATCATCAGTTGCAGCGATTTCGCTGGGATGGCGATTGGAATGGGTTATTCCAGTTGGGTGGTGCGGTATGGGAAGGGCTATTTTTGGTGATGGTAATTAAGGCAGTAGGTTTACCTGGGATTGATCGAGCTGAATTTAATATCCCTGGGTTCATCGGGTTTTATACTAGTTATTGTGTGTTGAACTCGATCGTCAGTCATTCGCTCCTCCGCATTCTGTCGCCATATTCCCGCTTCAATGGGGGACAATGGTTTTAAATTAATTAATAATTGATAATTAATAATTGAATTTTTTGATAGGAACTCGAACCTCTAATCGTTGTCAGTTGCGCAGTCCATTAATTTTACCGCCCTCACCATGCTAATTCGTACTTTTGTTAGATTTGCCGCTGCGATCGTTTTATCCATGTCTACGTGGATATTTGCTCCTGCTGCTTTGGCGATTACGCCTATTACCTTATCAGATGTTGGCTATAAAGATTGTTCTGCGGAAGTTGCGAAAGGTGCGGTAACTAGTGGTGGGGTGACGCAAGATGCGGCATGTTTTTTGATTATTGGCAAAGCTGAGAATAAGTCGGGGAAGACTGTCTTTGATGCAGATGTCTACGGACGGATTTATGATGCGGACAATAATAATGTGTTGCCAAATCGGGGACGGGTGGGTTTAATCGAGCAGGTACCACCAGGAATTAATGATTTTGAGATGCGAATTACGGTACCATCGAGTG
Source organism: Chamaesiphon sp. 336R_metabinner_41 (assembly GCA_025359915.1). Taxonomy (GTDB): domain Bacteria; phylum Cyanobacteriota; class Cyanobacteriia; order Cyanobacteriales; family Chamaesiphonaceae; genus Chamaesiphon. The sequence continues at coordinate 11,509 of JANYDE010000030.1, forward strand.
CGCGTCAGCCGTTGCAATTGAAAAAGTTTAAGGCTTCTGGTTTTACCACGAAAATTAGACAGTAATCTTGAATTAATAATTGATAGCTGAATTCAGGTATAATCAATCGTAAGGATACTATCTTCACTACTATGAGTAAAGAATTTAATGTAATTATCGAACGCGATCTGGATGGATACTTCGTTGCTTCTGTGCCAAATCTACCTGGTTGCCGTACCCAATCCAAATCTCTCGATGAATTAATAGAGCGGATTAAGGAAGCTATTATTTTATGTCTAGAAGTACAGTCTCAATCGACAGATAATCTAGAATTCATCGGATTGCAAAGGGTTGCTGTCGAAATCTAAAGCTAATGAGTAAATTACCAAGCGTAACAGGCAGAGAAGTAATTACGGCACTGAAAAAGATTGGCTTTGAAGTAATTAGAATTCTTGGTAGCCATCACTTCTTACGACATCCAGACGATCGATGTACTGTTGTTCCAGTTCATTCGGGTGAAACAATTGGGATCGGATTGTTAAACCAAATTCTCAAAGACTGTCAATTGGATCGAGAGGGGTTTAGAAATTTAATTTAAGTTCGATCGCTAAATCGGTAATGGCAGTTACTTCTGATGTAAAAGAAACCGTAGTTAGTGTCAAAGCGATCGCCCGTGCGTTGGAGCAACAAAATAGAGAGCTTTCAGACGCATTGAGACAACAAAGTCGTGATTTTTTTGATGCGCTGGATCGTCATCAAGATCAGATCGATACGTTAATTAATCGTTCGGATTGGGAAACAGAAGAAGATGATTAGCTAGAGGTAGGTTGGGTTGAAGAATGAAACCCAACATTGCTAGGGTGTTTGTGAGTGAGTTGGGTTTCGCGATTGCTCAACCTAACCTACGATTTTAAAACTACGAGTTGTTCGATCGTCGCAGGTTGGTCGCCAATAGGTTTAAATGGTGCTATCATTTCAAATTCAGTATCCATGCGTCTTATTACTACGAGCTACATAGAACAAAAGACCAAATTGCCAAAAAATGGCCGTCGCATCATAGCGCAGTTTGATGAGGAAGGAGTTGTTGTGTACCAGGCGTACCGTCCCGCCATCGGCAATTTTGCCGCCACTTATGGCTACTTTGGGGGCGACTTCAGCCTAAATCGGATGAGCTGGATTAAGCCCAATTTCCTTTGGATGATGTATCGCTCTGGCTGGGGACAAAAAGAGGGCCAGGAAGTCTTGCTGGCTGTTAAGATTAAGCGCGAAGCCTTCGATATGATTTTAGCTAACGCTGTCTGTTCTAAGCATAATTCAGATCTCTATCTCACGGAAAAAGACTGGAAACGCGCTGTTCTCAACTCTAACGTTCGATTGCAATGGGATCCAGATCACAGCCCAACTGGGGGCAAATTAGAGCGAAAAGCGATTCAATTAGGTTTGCGCGGGGATATGTTGGCTTCGTATGCGAGGGAGTGGATAATTTGGGTTGAGGATATCTCGGAATTCGTCCGAGAACAACATCAAAATATTGGCGATTATCATAAATTAATAGTGCCAAGTGAAACAATTTATCCTGTAAAAGATACAAAGGTAGCTACACAGTTGCAGATCTCAGATGCACTAACTTAGTAAAATGTCTAAATCGATTAGACATTCGTAAATCGTCACATGCAATCTGTTATTAGTGGGTGAGGGCGGGTTTGATTTAGATTTTTAGAATTATCCGTAGATTATTCCATAAACCCGCCCCTACGGATTGTGTATAATTTAATTAGGTTAATCTACTCGATCGTATGTCTCCAACTCCGCTATTAATTCTTGTCGATGGACACTCCTTGGCTTATCGTTCTTATTATGCTTATGCCAAAAGTAAGAGCGGCGGCTTGATGACTTCGGCTGGAGTGCCAACGAGTATTTGTTTTGGATTTGTGAAGGCTTTGGTGGAGATTATTAATAGTCAAAAACCGGATTCAATGGCGATCGCATTTGACTTACGACAGCCGACTTTTAGACATGAGGCTGATGATAATTATAAGGCCGATCGAGTGGAAACGCCTGAGGATTTCACGATCGATATTCAGAATCTTTATCTATTATTGACGGCGTTAAATTTACCGACGATTACGGCTCCAGGATTTGAGGCGGATGATATTTTGGGGACGTTGGCGGGGAGAGGAAGTCGCGCTGGTTATCAGGTGAAAATTTTGTCTGGCGATAAGGATATGTTCCAATTGGTGAACGATCGAGACAGGGTGAGTGTATTGTATCTATCATCAGCTTACTCTCCTGGCGGTCAACCTGGAACGACGGAGATGAATGAGCAGGGGGTAATCGATAAGATGGGGGTGCGCGCCAATCAGATTATTGACTACAAGGCTTTGTGTGGGGATAAGTCGGATAGTATTCCTGGGGTGCGGGGAATTGGTGACAAGACGGCGGTGAAGTTATTAATAGAATATCAGGATCTCAAGACTGTTTACGATCGAGTGGATGAGATTCCAGGTGCGACGGGTAAACGTTTGGTTGCGGGGAAGGAAGATGCAGATCATTCACAATATTTGGCGCGGATTATTACTGATGTTCCACTGGAGTTGGAGTTAAAAGAAACTAAATTAACTGGGTTTGATTTTGGACAGGTGCAGCCATTATTACAGAGGCTGGAATTGCATCGTTTTAATAAGGATATTGAGAAGCTGCATGAAGCTTTTGGGGGGGTGACGATTTCCGATGTGATTCCTGATAGTCAGGAGGCGGTGAGTTTAATTGCACCTGATGATGAGAGTGAGGAGTTATGGTTTTTTAGTGCGGCGGATACGGAGAAATTTCAACTCAGTCGGATCTGTCCAATTCAGCCGAAGATTATCGATAGTTTAGCTAAACTTCAGGCTTTAATTATCATTCTTCAGCACCATACAGATCCAAATCATCCTGTTAGTTGGGATACGGAAACCACCGATTTAGAACCGCGAAATGCGAAGTTAGTCGGGATTGGTTGCTGTTGGGGAGCAGAAACCGATAGCATGGCATATATTCCGATCGGGCATGAGTTTGGAGATAATTTAGAGTTAGAATTAGTCTTAGGAAACTTGCGATCGATCCTCGAATCTCAGACATATCCAAAAGTATTGCAGAATGCCAAGTTCGATCGATTGGTATTTAAACACCAAGGCATTAATCTCCAAGGCGTTGTCTTCGATACGATGTTGGCGAGCTATGTCTTAAATCCCGACAGCAGCCACAACCTCACCGATTTATCCAGCCGCTATCTGGGAATTGTTCCCCAAAGTTATACCGAATTAGTCGCCAAAGGACAAACTATCGCCAACATTAGCATCCCCCTCGTCGCTGAATATTGCGGGATGGATGTGTGGGGTACATATCGTCTTCACGATCTGCTCAAAGCTGAATTAGCCGCCGCGCCAAAATTACTCGCACTATTGCAAGATATCGAGCAACCCCTCGAACCAATTCTCGCCAAGATGGAAGATCGGGGAATTAATATCGATGCTGAATATCTGCAAACACTATCAGTAATTTTAGCGAAAGATTTAGATCGAATTGAAGAGGAAACCTACGCACTGGCGGGGGAGAAATTTAATCTCGGTTCACCCAAACAACTCGCCCAGATCTTATTTGAAAAGCTCGAATTGGACACCAAAGGAATCCGTCAAACTAAATCCGGCTACTCCACCGATGTAAATACTCTCGAAAAATTGCAAGGTAAACATGAAGTCGTCGATCTGATTTTACAACATCGCACTTTTTCCAAACTCAAATCAACCTACGTTGACGCGCTCCCCGCTCTAATTCATCCTGAAACAGGCAGAGTTCACACCGATTTTAATCAAGCCGTCACCGTTACCGGAAGATTATCCTCATCCAATCCCAACCTCCAAAATATCCCCATCCGCACCGAATTTAGTCGCCAAATTCGCCGTGCATTTATTCCCGCACCAGGTTGGATTCTCGCCGCAGTTGACTACTCCCAAATCGAACTCCGTATCCTCGCACATCTCAGTCAAGAACCCGTTTTAATCACTGCTTATAATCAAAACGAAGATATCCACAGCGTCACCGCCAAACTATTGTTTGAAACCGATACCGTCACCAGTGAACAACGCCGGATGGGTAAAATTATTAACTTCGGCGTAGTTTACGGTATGGGTGCCGCCAAATTTGCGCGAGAAACGGGGATTAAAACCAGTGAAGCAAAGATCTTTATCGATAAGTTTTACGATCGATATCCAGGCATTTTTGACTACTTAGAGCGCGTCAAACGGGAAGCAATTGCCCTCGGCTATGTCGAAACTGTCTGCGGACGGCGGCGATATTTCAAGTTTGAAAGTGGTAAATTGCGCGGCTTAAAAGGTAGCGATCCAAATCAGATTAATCTCGATGATATCGGTAATTTGGGAATGCTGGATGCCGGACATTTACGGGCTGCGGCGAATGCGCCAATTCAGGGATCTAGTGCGGATATTATTAAGTTGGCGATGATTAAAATTGATAAGTTATTAGAACAATATCAAGCGAAGATGTTGTTGCAAGTTCATGATGAATTGGTGTTGGAAATTCCGCAGGATGAGTGGGAGGAGTTGCAGCCAAAGATTAAGGCGACAATGGAAGGATCGATCGAGCTGAGTGTGCCGATGGTGGCGGAGATTGGCAGTGGGGCTAATTGGATGGATGCAAAGTAAAAGGTGATTGAATCAAGAAAGTAGAGACATTATTTTAAGCGGTATTTTCTTTAGGCGAACAAAGATTAGAATGGGCAATTGCTTATGTTGAGAATCAGAAACAACACCATTCAACAGGAGACATTGTTAAAATACTCGAACAAACTGAGTCGATTTAATCTACTCTAGTCCAAAACCATAAATTGTGTATCGATAGATCTACGATCGAGTAGTTTTAGTAAATCAACCTCACCAACTTGTCTAATTCCCGCATTGATAATTCGATTTACCATGATCAGGGAGAACTCTGATGATTGACGCAAAACTGATTCTACCACTAGTCGATCAGAATTAGGATGATACGTTTCAATGCCGTGGAGAATCGACCAAAATATTCCGCCGCCATCGCCAGTGGGGAAACGTTCGTAGATCCGAAACCAAACATTTAAATTATCGCCAGCTTGAGGATGAGCGAAATAAAGATCGACGAATTCTTGCAGTCGGGTGAGATCTTCCGCACTGTCTATTGTTGTTAATTTGTCGATCGAATTGACTATTTCTTGAATACTAGTTTCCATTGATAGCTCCTAAATCTTTAAGTCTAATCGATAAAAAAGAGCTTACATATTTGTAAGCTCTTTTTTTAATAGAGATGATGGTGCGTGATTCTAACGCACTAACTATGGTTTATCTAACCACCCAATTGATAATTAATAATTATCAATTAATTTAAGAGTAATCTTCTTCTTCTTCCTCATCGGCGTTATCAGGTTTCCAGTCATCGTCATCATCGCTGCTGGCGGAAGATTTGACGGTATCGCCGTAGAGTCCGGCAAATTCGTCTTCTTCTTCCTTGCTGGAAGGTTTGATGATCGATAAACCACCGAGGCTGACATCATCTAGATCGTAGCTGCGGGCGGTACGATCGTCGAGAATCATGTCTTCATCAGTGCCGATCATTCCCTCATAGGCACCATACATACCTGGAGTGCCGTAATCGTTGTCCATAATCGGGCTGGAGAAGTTTGAGTCCTCGTAGGCATTAAAGCCTGTTCCAGCGGGAATTAAGCGACCGATGATCACGTTTTCTTTCAAGCCTCGGAGCCAGTCGGATTTACCTTCGATCGCGGCTTCTGTCAATACCCGTGTAGTTTCTTGGAAACTCGCGGCGGAGATGAAGCTGTCGGTATTTAGGGATGCTTTGGTGATACCGAGCAACATTGGGGTATATTCGGCTGGAGCTGCACCGGTAATCGACATGGCTTCGTTTACCTGTTCGACTTGGCGGAGTTCTTGGAGTTCGCCGGGGAGCATGGTGGTATCGCCACCGTCGTCGATGCGGACTTTGGAGGTCATTTGACGCACGATCACTTCGATGTGTTTATCGGAGATTTCTACGCCTTGGGATTGATATACAGATTGAACTTCGTTTACCAGGAATGCTTGCGCTTTCTGGAGGGCGAGTAGAGCTGCTTCAAATACGCCATTTTCCTCGCGGAAGTGGTTGAAGTAGACATCGAGAATCTCGTGGGGGTTCATTTGTCCGTCGGTGAGCAAGTGTCCGGCTTTGACGACGTTCCCATCTGATACTAACAAGTTTTGACCAGGGCCGAGGAAGTATTCTTCGACTGCGCCGCTGTTGTCAATTACTTTGATTTCGGTGGGTTCGTTATCTTCGTTGTAAATAACGGAGGCGGTACCATCGCGACGGTTGAGGATACATGGTTCTTTGGGTTTCCGCGCTTCGAGCAGTTCTTCGATCCGTGGTAAACCTTGGATAATGTCTCCGGTTTTCGATCGCTCAAATACCAGTAAGACTAAGTTATCACCACGTTGAACTAGATCGCCTGTATCGATGTGCAGAATTGCGCCAGGAGATACGCGATAAGGGCGGGAGATGCGGAGGACGACTTTGGAGTCGGTGACTTCCACAACTTGACCGGAATCGGGGCTGTTGATGCCTTCAGCGATCGGAGTACCGGAAACTACCAATTTACCAACTTTGACGGTGGGAGCGACTCCAGCGGTGTCAATGGTGACTCGATCGGTATCGCGGACAACTAGGACGCGACGGACGGATTCGGCACCTTGACGAATTCCGCGTACTTCACCTGGATGTTTACAGCGGATTTCAGTTCGAGCGACTACTGCACCTGGGGCGATTTTTTGCCCGTCGGTGACTAGTGCTTCGGTGTAAGTGCTACCACCTAAGTTGTCGCCAGCGGTGTCGCGACGAATTGTTAGTGATTCGAGGATCACTAGTTGGAGGCGGAGTTCGCCAGTTTTTTCGTCTTTAATTAGTTCGATATCAGCGGCGAGTTGGGGGGTGCTGGTGGATTCCAGTTCTAATACCAGTTGGGTACGGAGTAGTTCGACTCCATCAACTGATTTAACCCGTTCGCCGTCTTTGTAAGGTACGCGCTGTACTGCTCGGAGTTCGATCGTTGCAGCTTTTCCTTCGACAATTACACCTTTCGCCGCAGCTTGGTTTACTGATGCTTGAGATGGGAGGTTTGGTTCGTCGGGAACTTGATATTCGACGACGGGGCGGATTAGTAACGCTGAACCTTCGGGGGTTTCGACGTATTCTAAGTACTTGAGTTCGGTGACTGCTTCAAGTTCGGGAACTGGTTTGTTACCCGGGTAGCAGATGGTTCCGGTGACGGATTGTCCAGATTCTGGATCGTCGAGGAGATGCAACTCACCTGGTTTGATGGTGATTTCGCGGAGAATGTCATTCTTTTGAACGACTTCAATAATTCCGCTAATTCCGCAGAAGATATCCCGAATTACTTCGGTACCAGCTTCGACGAATTGACCATCTTCGACGTTGAGCAGGGAGATGTCTTTGTTGACTTCGTGGGACTCTTCGGGGATCCAGAGGATTGTACCGCCTTGAACGACTTCGTAGCCCTGTTTGGCTTTACCTTTCTTCTGGACATCTAACCCAGCAAATTTGACAATCCCACCAGTGCGGGTGCGGTATTTATCGTCGATTAATTCGGCGACGGCTGTACCACTTTGGACTTTGGTTCCTGGTGCGGTGAGCAGTTGGAAGCGTTGATTTTCGTCAGTAACGATCGAGTATTGTTCGCGTCCAGATTCGGTATCAACTTCGACTTTCGATCGATCAAGGGACACAGAAGCGGTGATAATATCGATCTCCCGTTCGCCGCGTAGTCTGACGACACCACCGCTGACGGAGATTAATCGAGTTTCAGCGAGTACGCCTTCGGTGTCAATTTGGTCGCCGTTTTTGACCATTGCTTCGGCTCCAGGTGGTAAGTTGTAGACTTCCCCTGAGAGTACCCAAATCAATCCACCCCGTTGAGCGATCCGCGTCATGTTACCTTGACGATCGACTTTCTCTTCCGGTACGATGTCGGCAAACAAGACTTCACCAGCAAGATCTGCGGCTACGTCTTTGGTGGCTTTCTCGGTAGAGCGTCCACCTTTACTGAGGGCGATTTCGGCTAATAGATCGCCAGTTTTGACTTCTGCACCGTCGGCGACGAGGAGGAGCGAACCAGGGGTAAGGTTAAAGGTCTTTTTCTTACCTTTACCTTTTGGTTCGAGTACTAAGTCACCGTTGACTTCTACTTGTTCGCGATCTTCACCGTGCTTGGTTCGGACGGAACGGACGCGGAGGTTCAAGAATTTGACGGTACCATCGTGAGGAGCGCGAATTTGTTGTTCGACTTCTCCGGTAAATACCCCGCCCGTGTGGAATGTCCGCATGGTGAGCTGGGTACCTGGTTCGCCGATCGATTGCGCGGCGATAATTCCGACGGCTTCACCGAGATCTACGAGATGTCCGTGGGCTAGACTCCAGCCATAGCACAACTGACAAACAGAACGAGCTGCTTCACAGGTTAATGGCGATCGTGCAAACACCTTTTTGACATCAGCTTTGACGATGGCGGCGATCGTATCTTCGTCTAATTGTTGGTTGCGGCTGGCGATTAATTCCTTAGTTTCGGGATGGAAGACATCTAATGCTAGTACGCGCCCGTGCATCCGATCTTTGAGCGGAATCAAGACCCGATCTCCATCCTTCATCGCTTGGACGGTTAAACCGCGAGTTGTGCCGCAGTCATGTTCGCGAACGATAACATCCTGGGAAACGTCTACCAGACGACGAGTAAGGTACCCAGAGTCAGCAGTACGCAGGGCAGTATCTACGAGTCCTTTGCGGGCACCATAGGAGGAAATAATGTACTCGGTTACGGTTAAGCCTTCTTTAAAGTTGGTCTTAATTGGTAAATCGATGATTTCCCCTTGAGGATTCGCCATCAATCCCCGCATCCCTACGAGCTGGCGGACTTGGGACAGATTTCCCCGCGCACCGGAGAATGCCATCATGTAGACGGAGTTGAGCGGATAGTTTTCGCGGAAGTTGACTACTACCTGGTCTTTGAGGCTTTCTGAGGTGATGTTCCAGGTATCGATTACTTTTTGGAACCGTTCTACTTCGGTGATTTCGCCGCGAGTGTATTTGGCTTCGGTTTCGTCGATGGTGTTTTCGGCGGCTTCGAGCATATCCTTCTTGATGGGAGGGATTTTCAAGTCGTCGATACTGATGGATACACCCGCTCTGGTGGCGAACCGGAAACCCAGTTCTTTGAGTTTGTCGGCCATTTGCGCGGTTCTGGCGGTACCATAGTGGCGGAATGACCAGGTAATCAGTTTTTTCAACTGTCCTTTATCAACCATGCGGTTGTTAAATGCGATCGGCTTTCTCTCTTTTTCGCTCATGATCTAGGGTGTAGGGTGTGGGGTGTCGGGTGTGGGGAAGAGGGGGAAAGGGGAAAGGGTAAAGGGGAAAGGTTTAATACTTCTATCCTAGTTACTGTCAGAGATCCTTTTTTTTAACCGCAGAGGCGCAGAGGGCGCAGAGGGAATAAAGAAAGGAGTAGATCTGTAGGTTGGGTTGAACGAATGTGAAACCCAACAACCTCACCAATCACTTGTGGGGACGTTGGGTTTCATTCTTCAACCCAACCTACACTGATAAGACTTCCTGAATCGTTTTGTTGTAGATCATCCGTCCTGGGGTGGTGTAGATGTATTGAGAGATAAATTCGCCTGTTTTTGATTCGCGGATGCGGCGGAATTTATAGAGTTTGGTAACTGTACCGTCGGCTCCGTCGATCGTTTCTAGGGGTTCTTGTTCGTTATCGTCGCACTCCATTAAGCCGTCGTAGCGTACCCAGACGAAGGTGTGGATGTTGAGTTCGGCTCTGTCGTAGGCGCGAATTGCATCTTCTAGGTTGGCGAAATATCGATCGGTTTCTTCTAGGGCTGGGTTACGGGCGGTGAGGTAATAACAACCTAGTACCATATCCTGGGACGGTGCGACGATCGGCGAACCTGTTGCTGGGGAGAGGATGTTGTTACTCGCCAACATTAGTAGTCGCGCTTCTGCTTGGGATTCCAAGGAGAGGGGAACGTGAACCGCCATTTGGTCTCCGTCGAAATCGGCGTTAAATGCCGGACAGACGAGGGGATGGAGTTGGATGGCGCGTCCTTGGACGATGATGGGTTCAAAGGCTTGAATCCCTAGTCGGTGCAGGGTTGGTGCCCGATTGAGCATGACTGGGTGTCCGGCGATGACTTCTTCTAGTACGTCCCATACCATTGGGTCGCCTTTTTGAATCATCTTTTTGGCGGCTTTAATGTTGTTAACTAAGTTGTTTTTAATTAACCGATGAATGACGAATGGCTGGAATAATTCGATCGCCATTTCTCGTGGTAATCCACACTGATGAATCTTCAGTTTTGGACCAACGACAATTACTGAACGTCCAGAATAATCTACCCGTTTACCGAGCAAGTTTTGACGGAATCGACCCTGTTTACCTTCGATAATATCGGAGAGGGATTTGAGGGCACGGTTGTTGGCACCAACTACTGTACGTCCACGTCTACCGTTATCGATCAGGGCATCGACGGCTTCTTGGAGCATCCGTTTTTCGTTACGGACGATGATTTCTGGGGCGAGGATTTCTTGCAATCTGGCGAGACGATTATTCCGGTTAATTACGCGGCGATAAAGGTCGTTTAAGTCGGAAGTTGCAAATCGTCCACCATCCAATTGCACCATTGGGCGCAAGTCGGGTGGAATGACGGGAATATAACTGAGAATCATCCATTCTGGACGGCTTCCTGTGGCGATAAAGTTATCAATTACCCGCAGGCGTTTGATTAATTTAGCGCGTTTTTGACCTTTAGAATCGCTAATTTGTTCGCGCAACATTTCGGCAACTTCTTCTAGTTGCAAATCTTCGAGCAGTCTCTGAACGGCTTCGGCTCCAATCCCGACTTCGACACCTTCGAGTTCGGAATCTTCACTGTAGATCCGCTCTTCGATTTCTAACCATTGCTCTTCTGTCAATAGCTGCTTATAACCGAGGGTATCATCGTTACCAGGGGCTAAGACGACATAAGAGTTGAAGTAAACAATTTGCTCGACATCCCGCAGGGGCATATCTAGCAAGATACTCAAATAACTCGGAATCCCTTTCAGGTACCAAACGTGTGACACTGGCGCGGCTAATTTAATAAAGCCCATCCGATGACGACGCACGCGAGATTCGGTTACTTCTACCCCACACCGTTCGCAGACAATCCCACGATGGCGCACCCGCTTGTACTTACCACAATGGCATTCCCAATCCTTCGCTGGGCCAAAAATCCGCTCGCAGAATAAGCCATCCATTTCCGGCTTCAATGTCCGGTAGTTAATGGTTTCAGGCTTGGTAACTTCACCAACAGGCGTTCCATTCGGGAGATTTCGAGAACCCCACTCGCGGATTCGATCGGGCGAAGCAATCCCAATCTTAACGTAATCAAACTTAGTTTCTAGCTTTTGACGCATTTTCTCTAGGGCTTAGTGATTAGGAATTGGGAGGGAAGTGGATAGTGACTGGTTGATGGTGGTTAGTTGTTGGTGGCTAGTGATGGAAGTGGATAGTGAATAGTGGATTGATGATCTGTAAGTAGCAGTCAAAACGCGCAAGTGCGTTCAACACTATTCACTATCCACCATTCACCTCTATTCACTATTCACTATTCACCATCCACTTCCTTACACTTCTTCGTTGTCGTCTCCACGAGCAAAGGACTCATAAGTCGGACGCGATGGAGCACGGCGGGTATTAACATCTGCCATCAGATCGACTTCCACGTCGCGGCTATCTCCGTCGGCTGTCTGTTCGACTTTATGTACGGCGATATCCAAACCGAGGGACTGTAACTCGCGCATCAGTACTTTGAAGGATTCAGGCGTACCAGGGCTAGGAATCGACTTACCTTTTACGATCGCATTGAGCGCATCATTCCGTCCTTGCATATCGTCAGACTTAACGGTAAGTAGCTCTTGGAGCGTATACGCTGCACCGAATGCTTCCAGTGCCCATACTTCCATTTCTCCAAACCGCTGTCCACCTTGCTGCGCTTTACCACCGAGGGGCTGTTGCGTCACGAGGGAGTAAGGGCCGGTAGAACGGGCGTGAATCTTGTCATCGACTAAGTGGACGAGTTTGAGCATGTACGCCTTGCCGACGGTTACAGGTCGATCGAATGCTTCGCCTGTGCGTCCATCGTAAACTGTAGTTTTACCTGGCTCTTCTTTGTCGAAGATCCACGGCTTGTTCTGGGCTTTGGCAGCCTGTTTGAGCTTACTATGGACTGTCGATCGAGATGCTTCAGGTGCATACATTTCATCGAATGGGGTAACTTTAAACCGCATTCCTAAATTATGCCCAGCCCAACCGAGCAAGCATTCAAATACCTGTCCGACGTTCATCCGTGACGGTACACCCAGGGGGTTGAGTACGATGTCTACAGCGGTACCATCGGGGAGATAAGGCATATCTTCCACAGGCATAATCCGAGACACAATCCCTTTATTCCCATGTCGTCCCGCCATTTTATCGCCGACTTGGATTTTACGTTTTTGAGCAACGTAGATCCGGACGACCATGTTCGCGCCAGGTGGCAATTCATCGCCCTGTTCGCGGGTAAATACCCGGACATCGACGACGCGACCTTTTTCACCATTGGGGACGCGGAGCGAGTTATCGCGCACGTCACGAGCTTTTTCACCGAAGATCGCCCGTAATAGTTTCTCTTCAGGTGGCTGATCTGATTCACCTTTGGGAGTCACTTTACCAACGAGAATGTCACCAGACATGACCCAGGCACCTTTACGGATGATTCCGGTTTCGTCAAGGTTTCGCAATGATTCTTCACTAACGTTAGGAATCTCACGAGTGATTTCTTCAGGTCCGAGTTTAGTTTGACGAGCTTCGATTTCAAACTTCTCAATGTGGATACTAGTATAGAAATCCTGGGACACTAATTTCTCACTAATCAGAATCGCATCCTCATAGTTGTAGCCTTCCCACGGCATATACGCAACGAGAATATTCTGTCCTAGAGCCAGTTCCCCGCCTTCAGTCGCCGAACCATCTGCGAGTACTTGACCTGCGACCACTCGATCGCCGATATTGACTAGAGGACGTTGATTTAGGCAAGTATCCTGGTTAGAACGGTGATATTTTTGGAGTAAGTACTTCTGGGTACGTCCATTATCGCCTTTGACATCGATCGATTCAGCTTCAATAAAGCTAACTTCTCCATCGAATTTGGCAACGACTACCATCCCTGAATCTCGCGCTGCTTGGACTTCTAAGCCCGTACCGACTAACGGACGCTCAGGACGTAGTAATGGCACCGCCTGACGTTGCATGTTGGAACCCATCAGGGCGCGGTTAGCATCGTCATGTTCGAGGAACGGAATCAACGATGTCGCGACAGAAATAATCTGGACGGGAGAAATCGCCACATAATCCACCTGATCCGGTGTGGTAGTAGTAAATTCATGCCGATAACGCACGGGAATCGTCGAACCTAAGATATAACCATTTTCATCGGTGGTAATATCTCCAGGTGCTACCCGCAGATCGTCTTCCATATCCGCTGTCATGTATTCAGCTTCTAGCTCCCGTTTCACCCGACCATTTTCGACAGGTAAGAACGGAGTTTCGATAAATCCATACTGATTCACCCGCGCGTGAGTAGCCAAGGAACCGATCAAACCAGCGTTAGGACCTTCAGGAGTCTCGATCGGACAAATCCGCCCGTAGTGGGACGTGTGGATGTCTCGTACGGCGAAACCAGCCCGTTCTCGTGTCAAACCACCAGGGCCTAATGCTGACAGACGGCGTTTGTGTGTCAATTCCGCGAGGGGATTGGTTTGATCCATAAACTGGGAGAGCTGGGAGGAACCGAAAAATTCCTTGACAGCCGCTACCAATGGTTTAGGATTGACCAAACTTGCAGGCGTTAAGCTACTAGTCTCAGAAACTGTCATCCGTTCGCGGATAATCCGTTCGAGGCGATTTAAACCAACCCGAATTTGGTTCTGGAGTAGCTCTCCAACGGATCGGACGCGACGATTACCTAAGTGATCGATGTCATCGGTACTACCGATATCAAATTCGAGATTGATCAGATAATCGATCGCACACAAGATATCCTGAGGAGTCAATACTCGAATCGAATCAGGTGTAGTCAATCGCAATTTACGATTTAATTTATACCGACCAACTTTACCCAGATCGTAACGTTTAGGGTCAAAAAAGCGCGAGTCAAGTAATTGCTGACCGCCACTGACAGTAGGCGGCTCACCTGGACGTAGCTTTTTATACAACTCCATCAAAGCTTCTTCTTCGGTCAGGTTGCCCTCTTTATCGATCGTCTTTTGATAAAATTCAGGGTGACGCAACGAGTCAAAAATCTCGTTATCAGTTAAACCCAACGCCTTCAATAATACCTGCGCCGATAGCTTCCGAGTCTTATCGATCCGTACCCAGACGATATCATTTTTATCAGTCTCAAACTTCAGCCACGCCCCACGGTTAGGAATCAACGACGCACTATAAGTCCGGCGACCATTCTTGTCCAACTCAGACTTATAATAAACCCCAGGCGATCGCACGATCTGATTGACAATTACCCGTTCGGCACCGTTAATAATAAACGTACCTCGATCGGTCATCAATGGCAAATCGCCAATAAAGACATCCTGCTCGATGATTTTGCCCTTATCTTCCTTATTAATCAACTGAGTCGGTACATACATCTGCACCGCATAACTAGCGTCACGTCGCTTCGACTCATCCACGTCATACTTAGGACGTTTGAGCTTATAATTCTTCGCCAGGAACCGCAATTCCAATTTGCCAGTATAATCAGTAATTGGTGAAAAACTGTCTAATTCTTCGATTAAACCTTCTTCCAAGAACCAGCGGAAACTAGAACGCTGAATCTCTACTAAATCGGGCAACATGTAAGTGGATGCCGTAGTAGTAATCTGACTAGTCATGTATAATCCTCAGTTTAGTGGAAAATTGAAAGTGGAAAATTGAAAGCGAAATTTCTACTTAAATAATGGAGGAGCGTTAACTCACTCTGAGAATCTATCTTGTCTTTCTCTTCCTCTGCGCCCTCTGCGCCTCTGCGGTTTAAAAAAACATCATCTCCGCAGTACTATCAAACCTGAAAATGATATAGGATTGCGATGTAAATCAAAGTGCATCTTCGTCTCAATATATTGAACCAGAACGTAGCGAACAAAAAAATAAATAAATA
Organism: Chamaesiphon sp. 336R_metabinner_41; assembly: GCA_025359915.1. Classification (GTDB taxonomy): domain Bacteria; phylum Cyanobacteriota; class Cyanobacteriia; order Cyanobacteriales; family Chamaesiphonaceae; genus Chamaesiphon. The sequence continues at coordinate 26,823 of JANYDE010000030.1, forward strand.
AATAAATAGATCAGTTAATAGTAGATAATATAGGTAGTTTAAATAATTGTTGGGCATTAGCAGTAGTAAAAGCGGCAAAATCGTCGAGACTTTCGCCCCGTAACTGAGCCAGATAAATAGCTACATGGCTGACAAAAGCAGGTTCGTTCCGCTTACCGCGCTTGGGCACAGGTGCCAAAAACGGACAGTCAGTTTCAATCAGTAACTTATCCGCAGGGACGATTTGAGCCGAAGCTTGAATCTGTGTTGCATTCTTGAAAGTCACTACCCCGCTAAAGCTGATCAAGAACCCCAACTCCAGAAACCACTGGGTTTCTTCTGGGTTTCCCGACCAACAGTGCATTACACCCCGAACTTGTCCAAATTCTTTCCAGAATTCCTGACACACTTGGCGCATCATCACCGCAGCATCGCGACAGTGAATAATCACTGGTAAGTCTAGCTCTTTAGCAATGTGTAATTGCGATCGAAAGACCTCAATTTGCCACTCCTGGTTATCAGCCTTAAAAAAGTCTAACCCCATTTCGCCGATCGCTACCACCCGTTTGTCACTGACGGCAAGATCTCGAATTTGCTTGCCCATTTCCGCCACCCACAAAGTCGCATCCAACGGATGTAAACCTACGGAAAAAAACAGTTCGGGAAACCGATCTGCTAGCCTCTGGGTCTTCACAAACTCGGCTGGAGTAACACAAGAGTGTACTAATTGTACAACCCCATGTTCCCGCCAGCGATCGCGTACTGCTTCTAGATCCGCCTCGAAGGTGTCAAAGTTGATATGAACGTGAGTGTCAATTAGCTGCATTTAGCACAGGTTAACTGGTTTTTTGTCGTTGGCGGAGCCTACCGGAAGTAATCGATAACTGATTCGATTAAGCAGCTTTAACTGCGATCGCTTTAGCTAAACGAGATTTTTTGTTAGCACCATTGTTACGGTGCAATACGCCTTTTTGAACGGCTTTATCAATCTTTTGGAATGCTTCATTCATACACTTTTGGACTTCAGCAGAAGTTTCATCTGAAGGTGTCGCAGTATGTTTCTCGACGGCTGTGAAATATTTTTTCATCAGTGTCCGTACAGCAGACTTGTGGGACTTGTTGCGAAGTCTATTGCGCTCGGCGACTTCGACACGTTTGATTGCAGACTTAATATTTGCCATATGCTCTAATCTCGCTATTTCCTATTATTTCGCATTAAAGCGTCGCCACGCGAGCCTGTCACTTTAGATCTTTAATTATAAAATTTGACATAATGCCAGACATACAATCATAGCATAGGGATCTAGAAATTAGCAAGATGTTTTTTGAGGAATCGAATATCATCACCTCAATCCCCACAACCTTTATCAAACATCACCATAAATGAACCGTCTCCATCAGATGATCGCTTCATGTAAATTTGGTATCAATTTATCCCAGCTATCTCCTCCTGACGCACAGCCTGGGATTGCGGGTACTTCTGCCCAATAGCCGCCTTCGTTGGTGGTAGCGGAGCGTTTGTTCGTGCCTATGGCAGGCTAACGCATAATTCTCAAAATCTAAATCAAACCCGCCCTCACCCACCAATAATCGATCGCATGTCATCATTCACGATTCCCAACGATCGAATCAAATATCATCATATCGATCTAATTATCATCATCCACACACGATCGAATCGCGATCAAAATTGGCTGGTGGGGTTGGGCGGGTTCGTTCAATATTTCTGGAATTTGGCGATGATTATTAGCATAAACCCGCCCTCACCCACCAACAACCGATCGATCGTCACCATCCATGAATCCTAATAATCGATCGAATATCATTTCCGAAACCTGATCGAATCAAATATCATCATCATGAATCCAGATCGATCGAACATTATTTTATCCACACACGATCAAATCACAATCGACTTTGGCTGAAATTTATCCCAGCTACCAATTAATGCAGCACCTAATCCAAATAAGCCTGCAATTATTGCAGCAATGGCTTCCTTACTTATCTTTTTATTACTCATGCTCAAATTCAGACGGGGCAGAAGAATTATCCTATAATAACAAAAAATAACGCACGAGCCGGAATCAGCTTCCAACTCGTGCGTCTCAAAACCTAAATATCCTAGCCCATCAACTTCTTAACCGCAGCCATAATCCCAGCCGGATCGATACCCTGATGTGGGAACTGCTCCCACAGACCGCCACAACCCTCGATATGCGTACCGAGGTGATTGTAATTAGGCTTATAACCGCGCTCCAATAACTGCGAACCAAAGCGACTGCCCAAACCAGTTTTACGGTTGAAAGATTCGACTACTAATACCATTGGTGATTTACCAATTTTCGCCATCATTTCTTCATCAATGGTATTCAATGTTGGCTTATTAATCAGACCGATATCAATTCCCTCTTGTTTGAGACGTTCGACGGCATCTAATGAACGGTATAAAGCTTCACCAAAACTGACAATATAGCCTTGAGTACCTTCACGAATTACTTCATCTTTACCGGAGACAAACTTGTAATCGCCGCCGAAGAAATCCTTACCGTTGGTATCTAAAATAGCGGGGACTTTAGAACGAGTGGAGAATACAAAGCGCAAACCTGGATTGTGGAAAATTGTTTCCAAACAGGCTTTCATTTGATGAGGATCGGCGGGGAAGTAGAGGTTGGTGGCATAACCATCGCTCAAACCATTGTCGGCGAACATATTGTTCAAACCAAAGTGGCAAGTGTTGTCCGCCATATCGTCAATCCCAGAGTGGGAGAAGTGACTGAGGACGTTGGAATTGTTCAACCGCGCCATTGTGATTTCGGAAATACACATTTCTAGGAACGCACTGAAGGTGCCGAAAATCCCTTGTTTGCCTGGTTCCATGCCGAAGCCAGCAGCGGCGGAGAAGTTACCGCGCTCCATGATACCAGAGGAAATGAAGACTTCAGGATAGGCATCGTGAATCTTTTTCAGACCGCAGGAGCCTTCGAGGTCGCTATCGATCACCTTGACTTTTTCGACGCGCTCGGCTTCGCTCATCCGTCCGAGAATGGCGACAGCAGCATCGCCGAAGACGTTGCGATTGGCATCCCATTTGTCGCTGGAACCCAGGAAGGTGTATTCGTTCTTGGGTGCGACGATGGTTTTGAGGTGATCGGCGGCGGCTTGTTGGCTGCGGGATTCGAGATAGGAGATCGCCAGTTTGACCGAGATTACGTCGTGTCCGTGGGTTTGACCTTCTAAACCGACGATCCCAGGGCACATCGGGCGATGGTTAATTACGGCGATCGGTCCAGCAGTATTGACAGCTTTACAGATTCGTGCATACAGGTCATCTATGTCTTCGCCGTTACCTTCGAGGACTTGTAAGCCGTGACCGAGTAAGGTTTTGGCGGTAGTTGTACCTTTGAGATAGGTGGAAGGATGACCCGCGATCGTGACATCATTATCATCGATAATCAGTTTGACATTGAGCTGTTGAGCGACGGCTAACCGTGCGGCTTCAGCGTCGTTACCTTCTTGCTGCGAACCATCGGAACCCAAGCAGAAAGCGATTTTACTAGGGTTTGCCATCGCTACACCGTTGACATAGGGCCACATATGACCCAACCGACCGGAACTAAATTTAACTCCAGGCGTAAAGCCGAGTTCAGGGTGTCCGGGTAGGTGAGAATGGGCTGCACGGTACTCCATCAACCGTTCGGCGGGTAAATCGCCATTCAGGGTAGACATGAGGTACTGGGTCGCCACACGGTGCCCAGCTTCATCAAAGAAAATCGGGACATATTTCTCAGCCGCGCCACGGAATAGGGCATCGAGAATCATTACTTCAGGAACGGTATCATATGGGCCGCCTGTATGTCCGCCAACGCCACGCGCTGCGCCAGTTGCGGTGAAAAAGACGATCGCATCGCGACAGAGTTGGATATTGGCAATCAGGGTCGCTTTCTGCTCAGGAGTAAGAGTGGGTTTGCTAGCATCGAGGCTGATGCGTTGGTACTTGGTGAGATCGATCGGAAATGTACTCATAAATTTAGTGAATAGTGAACAGTTAATAGCTTTACTACCTAGAGGGCTAGCGTGGAAAATCCCCTCCAAGGAGGGGTACCGCAGGTGGGGTGGGTAGATCTCCGCCACACCTCAATAACCTAATATTTGATTCTAATTTTTTGCGTGAAAATGCGTTATTTTATGATCCCCAGCGAATAAACGCAGTAAACCAGCACTAAAAAGAGTATATACTAACAAACACGATCGAATTGAGGTGATAATGTTAGGGGGGCGACTATATAAGACAGCTCTGGTAAATGTCGGTACGGATGCGATCGAATCTTTACGCACAATTAGAGCGGATATCTGTATGCTAGGTGTATGCAGTCTCCATCCTGAAGTAGGAATTAGTGTGGCAAATCTCGATGAGGCGCATGTCAAACGGGCGATGATTGCGGGAGCGGCTGAGGTAATTGGGTTAGCGACGGAGGCAAAGTTGGATACAGCTTCTAACTATGTTGTCGATACGATTAGGGCGTTAACTTATTTGGTAACTGCTCCGAGTGTATCACTCGATCGACTAAAAACTTATACGGATTTGGGTTTGACGATCGTGCAGGGTGTCTAAATATAAATTTTTAGGATTTGATATAATTAAAGGCCATAACTGTCATCATTAGTCGATCGCATGGTAGAAATCAAGCTCGCACAACTTCGCAATTTATTCATAGAGATGGAACAGGCATTAATTGCCTATTCTGGCGGAATTGATAGTACTTTGGTTGCCAAAATTGCTTATGATGTTTTAGGAGATCGAGCTTTGGCGGTCACGGCAAAGTCGCCATCTTTATTACCTGAAGAACTGGAAGATGCGATCGATCAGGCAAGTTCGATTGGTATTGCTCATCAGATTGTGGAAACTCATGAAATGGACAATCCTAATTATGTTTCTAATCCAGTTAATCGGTGTTATTTTTGCAAGAGTGAACTCCACGATACACTCAAACCATTAGGGCTGAAACTTGGATATTCGTATGTAATCGATGGTGTTAATGCTGACGATTTACAAGACTATCGTCCAGGTATCCAAGCCGCGAAAGAACGCGGTGCTAGGTCGCCATTAGCCGAACTAGGTATCACGAAAATGGAGGTGCGTGAGATTGCTAAATTCCTTGGTTTATCGTATTGGAATAAACCCGCCCAACCATGTCTAAGTTCGCGGTTTCCCTATGGCGAAGAGATTACAGTTACTAAATTAAATCGGGTCGGTAGAGCTGAGATCTATTTACGTCGATTGGGATATGAAAATATCAGAGTTCGATCAACTGGTGATACTGCTAAAATTGAATTACCAGCAGAATTAATTCAACAGTTTGTCGCTAATACTAATCTAGTAGAATTAACCGAAATCTTTCGATCGTTCGGCTTTATATATGTCACCCTAGATCTAGAAGGATATCGTAGTGGTAAATTAAATCAGGTATTGAATTAATTGATAATTAATAATTAATAATTATGGCTTGAGAATGAGGCTTTCAACCTCTTGTCCTTCTTGAACTCCTAGAAATAGATAGCTGTTTCAGTAAGATTTGCTGAAATCTAGATAGTCGATATTACTCATCATCTAAATTACTGTCAATTATCAATTATCAATTAATTTAGCCTTGCTTATTTAGTTTAGTTAGTAACCACAAAGCACTAACAATCCCAATAAAATGAGCCGTAACTGTGTGCGTATTTGCCAGCACAATAAAAATATCTAACGGTTGAATAATTTTGCTCAAAGCATCAGGACTAAACATCCCAAATGAGGCGGCCGAAGACAGTGATTTACCCAACAACGTTCCAGCGATAGATTCTGCACCCATCACACTTGCCCCCATACCGAGGACAGACGACATTAAACCCCACTGAACGAGCTTAATTGTATCAGCTCTTTTCGGGCGAAGATCGGGATTTTTGAGCTTACGGGAAGTTAATACGTAGCGAAATGACCAGTAAGTGCTGACATATAAGATCAACAGCCCACTCAAAGCAAAGATCAGACTTCCACCTGTGCCAGGGTTGCTAACCCCTGTACTAGCGAAGGGAGCCGCAAATAGAAAAATCAAAGTTGAAACAACTGCTAAGACAAGTTGCAGCCAAAATCCGGCCCAGCCGACTCGTCGTAGTTGGGCAGCGATTTTCCTAACAGTTTGTGGCGTGTTGTCGTTAATTTCTAGATCTGACATAAATATTAGTTAATGAATTCAGAAGAAAATAGAATAATTATCCCTTTGCGTAAATTTGATGAGTTAAGCTAGATACTGGGTAGCTATATTTTTCTAATAATCAGTCAAGCTCATTACACTCATAAATTGTTTTCGCTGTCTAGTTCTGACAGGTTTATCTCAATTCGTCGTTGCATCCAGCTTTGGAGCTAGGTGAGGATTGGAACGGACGAACATCAACATTATAAGGTGGTAACAGCTATGAATTTTGAAGATATCTATTGCTTTTTCCGAGATCCGCCACCACTCTATCTCAATCAGGAGTTGGCGGTTTGTTATATTCTCGATATTTTGCTTCAAGGTGATTCTTACGGTACTGAATTGATTGCGAGATTGGAGCATGAATCTTCAGTCTATCGACTCTCAGATACCGTTTTGTATAGTGCTGTGAAATTCTTGGAAGCTTCTGGTACCATTGTTGGCTACTGGAAAAAAGTTGAAGGTCGCGGTCGTCCGCGCCGGATGTATCAAATTGACTCCCAGTGGCGAGAGAAAGCCGAAGAACTTGCCTCTTTCTGGACACAATATTCCCACCCCCATTCTAAACCAATATCAGCTTTTGAGAGCCGAGCATTATCGATCGGTAGTTAGACATTTTTGCAGTCTGCACCAACTAAAATATATCTGGTTAATGGTGCAGATGTGAAATCGATCGGGAATTTTAAACCTATTTTAGATTGTCAATTATCCGCAGGCGTTATGCCTGCTTTTTGATGAATGTGTTAAATTATGTTTCGGGGACGATCTAAACGATTGGATTTTCCCCATAGATATATCCCCAAACTCCTTTCCTCGGATCTAATGGCTGCTAAACGAATTTTGCTTTGGTATCGTAACGATCTACGATTACACGACCATTTACCCCTCAATCAGGCACTAGCAGAATGTGCTAGTGTGATTCCATTATATTGCTTTGATGATCGACATTTTGGTAAGACAAAATTTGGGTTTCCCAAGACAGGTGCATTTCGATCTCAGTTTCTGATTGAAAGCATTGCTGATTTAAGGAACTCTTGGCAATCTCGTGGGAGTGATTTAACGATTAGGCGGGGATTACCAGAAGTTGTTATTCCCGAATTAGTCGAGCAGTTGGGAATTACTGATATCTATTATCATCGTGAAGTTACTGCCGAAGAAGTTGCAGTAAGTACGGCATTAGAACAAGCATTAAAGCTAATTGGTGTCAATTATAAATCTTTTTGGGGTCAAACTCTCTATCAACTTCAGGATTTACCATTTAATCTCGCAAATATTCCCGAACTATTTACCAAATTTCGGAAGGATGTAGAACGAGATTGCCAGATTCCAATGCCTTTGATTGCTCCAGCTAGTTTAGCTCCATTACCAGTAGATCTAGATCCTGGCAATCTTCCCAACTTGAAGGATTTGGGGCTAGAATTACCTGAAGTTGATTCGCGGGGAGTCTTGGTATTCAAGGGCGGCGAAACTGCTGGGATCGATCGATTGAATCAGTATATCTGGCAACGCGATAAGTTGCGAATATACAAAGAAACTCGCAATGGAATGCTAGGTGCGGATTATTCTTCTAAGTTTTCACCCTGGCTAGCTTTGGGTTGTCTTTCGCCTCGATATATTTCCCAACAAGTCAAAAAGTATGAGAATGAACGTATCGAAAATGATTCGACTTATTGGTTGATTTTTGAGTTATTGTGGCGGGATTATTTTCGATTCATTTGTGCGAAACATGGTAATCAAATTTTTCAGCAATCAGGACTTCAAGGTGTCGAGATGAGTTGGAAGGAAGATTGGGAAAGGTTCAATCTTTGGCGGGAAGGTAAGACCGGATTTCCGTTGGTAGACGCTAATATGCGCGAATTGGCGGCGACGGGATTTATGTCCAATCGGGGACGGCAAAATGTTGGCAGTTTTCTCACCAAAAATCTTGGTATCGATTGGCGCATGGGCGCAGAATGGTTTGAATCGCTCTTAATTGATTACGATGTCTGTAGCAATTGGGGTAATTGGAATTATACGGCAGGTGTCGGTAATGATGCGCGTGGTTTCCGCTTTTTTAATATTATCAAACAGTCTCAAGATTACGATCGAGACGGCAAATACGTCAAGCATTGGTTGCCTGAATTAGCCCAGATTCCAGCCGCAAAAGTACACGAACCTTGGAAACTTTTACCCGTGGAACAAGAGCGATTTGGTGTGAATATTGGGGTGAGTTATCCTCAGCCTATAGTGGATTTATTTAAGTCAGCTCGAACAAATGAACTAATTTATAATATGGCTTTTAATATATCTAGCCATTCTGTGGATCGATCCGCACCAAAACGCCGATCTAAGTAGCATCAATTGACGTTGATGGCGGGGTTGGGCGGGTTTGTTTTTGCATTATTAGTGCAGCCTTAGACATTAGCATAAACCCAACCTGCAAGATATCTAGACGGGTAAAATCGATCGCTGACAAGCTGGACAAACAGCATGAATTGTTAGCTGACAATCGAGGAGATGATAACCTTCTTTTTTGGAAGTCTTATCGCCAATTTTCAAGACAGATTCATTCTTGAATTCGATCGTTTGATTGCAACGGACACAGATTAAATGATGGTGGTGATGGTGTGGCTGATTGATTTCATAGTGTTTGTGATCTTCTGCTAATTCCAGTTCCCGCAGAATTCCCATCCGTGCCATCAGTTTGACTGTGCGGTAAATAGTGGACAAACTAATATCATGTCCTTCTGTATGTAGCAATTCACAAAGATCTTCTGCACTCAGGTGTTTCCCTGCGGCTAAGTTCTGAAAAATATCGAGAATAATTTCTCGTTGCGGCGTAAGTCGCCAGCCCCGTTCGTGTAATTCAGCTTTGAGAGAGTCTGCTGTGTAGAATGACATACTCATCACCCAATTTTATGGTCAGCTATTATCATATCTGACTAGGGTTCTATTTGCAACAAGCAACTCTTATTGAGAATAAGTCTCTTTTGAAGGAGGTAGATGGGAGATGGGGAAATTAGTGTGTTGCACCAAATAGTCAACCATACCTGAATTCAACAACGCCTAATTATCAATTATCAATTATCAATTATCAATTATCCTCTTCCTGTCACAGAAAGCCCTTCCACGATCAATGATGGTGTATAGTAGGGGCCATTCCAATCAATATCTGCACCGATTGCTATGACTTGTTTTAGAGCTGCATAGACATTGCCACTAACCATTGTATCTTTGATCCGGCCGACGATTTCGCCGTTGCGGACGCGATAACCTAGTTCGACATTGATCGAAAAATCGCCGGACATTCCAGCACCACTACCAAGAATTTGGTCGATAATAATCCCCGAATCGAGATGTTTGACTAATTCTGGAAAGCTCATCGTACCAGGTGCAACGGTGAAATTGACCAGATCTGGGGTAGGATAACTACCTAAACCAGATCGAAAGCCACTTCCGGTAGAGCCACAGCCAAGTTGATGACCGATGGTGCGATCGGCATAAAATAATTTTAGTCTACCGTCCTGAATTAGTATCAAATTGCGAGTCGGTGAACCCTCGTCGTCGAAGGGACAACTAAATGGTCCCAGATCTGGCTCTTGTTTGAGCGTGAGCAGCGGAGAAATCACTTGTTCACCCAATCTGTCACTCCAGGGCGAAGCCCCTTCAAAGACCTGTTTACCGTTCATTGCGGCTTGCACTGTTTCCCACAACATATCGGCGGCTTTGGCGGTAAATAAGACGGGTACTTTGCCTGTGGGCGGTTTAACATTCTTTTTCGCCCACTCTAACCGTTTAATTACACTTTGGGCGATTTTAGCCGGATCTAGCTGTCCGCGTTGAGTTTGTCCATCGCCTATGCTCAAAAAGTCATCACCGCGAATCCATTCTACGCCGAGATAACCGCTCAATGTGGTGTCGCTATAACTACAGTCCAGCCCTAGGCTATTCACTAATCTAGTGGTTTCGATGTCGCAATCCCATTGACTGCTACAAATCACGTCGGGGAATTTGGCTCGAACTAATTCGATCGCAATTTTGCCCATTTCTAGCAATTCTTCGGTCGAAATTGTTGTGCCTAAATTGGGGTAAGTAGTGCGATTGGCTTCGTTTAATTCTGGTGTTTCTCGATCGTTAAGTGCGGATAATTCGATGCTTTTCGCAACTAAGATACTCGGCTCGACTGCCCCATAAGCCACAGCTATTCCTGGTTTACCATCTTTCCACAACCGCAACGCAATTCCCTCGCTCTGTGTCGATTCCAATTGTTTAAGTCGATTTGCTTCAAAAAAAACTGGGCGAGCTAATGATTTAGCTTGATAAACTTCTGCTGCTTGGGCACCCGCTTTGGTAGCTAAATCTAGGAGTTGTTCGGCGATATCCATTTTGGGGATGGGAGGTGGGAGATGGGAGCGAAAAGCAGCAGTTCTCAGGTAGGGGCAATTCATGAATTGCCCCTACCTGGAAAATGGCTGAGGCGAAGGAAAATCCTGATCTTATTTAATTAAATTACTTACCAGTCTCAACTTGGTTCGTATAGTAGCCAGAATCCAGCGAATTCTTCACTTTCGGGGTTAGATTGGATAGCGATGAAGTGGACTCCTTTAGCCTGTTTTTTACTGGCTTCAAACTGAGCGGCTTCTGATTGAGTGGTGCCATCGAGACGGGCTAAAATCCAGCTTTCGCTTGCACCTGTTTCTAATAGCAGTGTGGATTTTGGGGCGGGTTGATATTCTATGGCGACAATTTCCAATCCTGACATCCACGCAGCCATTGGTACAGAGCGGGGGGAATAGAGGATTAAGCCAGGAATCTGCATTTCTGGTGTGACGGCAAACATTTCGAGCGGGAAGGATTCGCCGAATCCGATTTGCCAATCGCTCATGTCGTCGAATTGACTGGCGGCTAAACTCACGAATGCCCACTTTTCACCGATGAGGGCTTCGGGTAGTGGTTGCGGTGGATCTGAGAACATCTGCACTGACGCGCTATTGACAGCTTGATAGTTGGGCTGAATGGGATAGAAGTTCTCCATTCTCTCATCTAACCATTGTCGGAGCGAGATCGATCGACGACTAGCCGCCGAAGGAATTCCAATATCCTTACAGGCTTTGGTAATCATGTTGTTCATCTGTCGTCGAAAGAACCGAATCCGCTGGGGGGATTGTTTTGCTTCCAACATGGCTGCTTGTAAAGCTTCGCCCAGCCACAGTGAGTTTACTTTATCACTCGGACAATATTGCGCGTAGCGAAATAGTTCGCTGCTCGATTGCTGAGTACTGGATGGACTTTCACACACCAACAATTCCCAAACTTTTTTCTGTCGCTCATCTACCAGAGGGCGTGAGTAAAAGTCGATCTCCCAAATCACTCCCATTATTTTAAGTCGTGCTGCTTGCTTTGTGATTTTTACATTTAGTACCCAATTATCGGCGATCGCAGCACATTAGGGAATAGGGGATAGGGGATAGGGAATTATTGGTTCTATTTTAGATCCATAACAGTCGGAATCGAAGATTGCCCAAGCAAAACAGCTATGATTTATTAAGATCGGGATAAATTCATCCTATCGACTTTCTGAACCCTAGTCCCTATCCTCTATCCCCTTCCTATGCTACTTTCCAAAGGATTTGAAATTGAAGTCTACACTGGTACACCCCAAGGCGAGATTGTCGGTTTGTCCGATCGAATTGTGGCAGACTTGGATGGGTTTATCATCGAGCCAGATAGTCGGAATGTCGAATATACCACCGCGCCATTCAATTCATACGAGCGGTTGCTCTGCGCTTTAGTTCGCCCCCGCAGACAGTTACGCGCTTATCTTCAGACGCTTGGTGACTATACTCTGATTCCAGGTAGTACTTTATCCCTGGGTGGTACGGAAAAATTTTATCGTTCCGATCCTGAGAATCCTTACCACACATACATCGAACAGACTTACGGCACCGATGTTGTCACGGCTAGCGTGCATATTAATATTGGAATTAGCGATCCAGAATTATTGATGCGGGCTTGTCGGCTGGTGCGCGTGGAAGCTCCGCTGTATCTAGCCTTGAGTGCTGCGTCTCCGTTTCTCAATGGCGCGCCAACTGGCTATCATTCCACCCGATGGGGCTTATTTCCCAAGACACCAAAACACGTACCGTTATTCAAAAGTCACGCTCACCATATCCAATGGGTGAACGAGCAATTGGAACAAAAGACGATGCAAAATGTTCGTCATCTTTGGTCATCTGTGCGTCCTAATGGCGATCGCCGCCCCTACAACCTCAATCGACTCGAATTGAGGATTTGTGACCTCATCATCGATCCGATCGCCTTACTCGCCGTTACCAGCCTGATTGAGGCGAGATTATGGCAACTGATGGCAAATCCCGATCTCGATCCGTTGGTGATGAGTAGTTTGTCTGCTGATGAATTAGTCGAACTCGCCGATGAAAATGAAATGCTGGTAGCTAAATCTAGCCTTGATGCTACTCTAAAACATTGGCAGGATGGTCGATCGATTACCGCTCATGACTGGATCGAGGAGTTATATGATGAGGTACATGATTTTGCCAAGCAACGTGGCTTTGCTTGCTTCCTCTCCCCTGTCAAGAAAATTCTCCGCGAGGGTAATACGGCTCAACAATGGCTCAGAGCCTTCGAGCAGTCTGGCGATGCTCCTGCTGTGCTGATGCAAGCAATATCTCAAGTCGAACAGCAGGAAATAGAATTGGATAATTATATCTGTCAGTCTGTTTAAGCTTTAGGGGAAATGGGAAATGGGATATTATCTTCCAGTCTCCCATCTCATTTAAAATTCCAATTGATCGAAGCGTAGATCCAAACATAAAGAAAATCTATATATTACGAAAGATTGCAATTTGTTAATAAAATATCATGAACCCAGATCTGATGGCTGTTTAAGCTATCTTTCAGACAGCATATTGACTAAATTCCATTTTTGCGACGGCCGATTTTGAACTTATGCCTCAGTTAGTTTTAGTCAATCCCCAAATTCCACCCAATACGGGAAATATCGCCCGAACTTGTGCCGCTACACGTACTCAATTACACTTAGTTGGGCCATTAGGCTTTGAAATCACCGATCGATACCTCAAACGGGCTGGACTAGACTACTGGCCTTATGTTAACCTCAAAATTCACGAGTCGATCGATTCATTTCTCGAATTTAGACTCCAGCAGCCTGGACGTAATGTGGGGTTTAGCGTTCGGGGTGCTGCCAGTCTGTTTGAATTTCAGTTTCAGGCTGATGACTGGTTATTATTTGGCAGTGAAACTGATGGACTGCCAGAGCGGATATTAGAGCAATGCGCCGCAAAGGTATATATTCCCATGAGCGAACCAGGGGTGAGAAGCCTCAATCTGTCTGTAAGTGCCGCTGTCGGGTTATTTGAAGCCCAACGTCAATTGAGCTGGACGTAGGAACAGAAGATCTTCTATACCGTAAACACCAGCAATAATGCCGATTGACAAATGTCGATCGGCATTATTTTTATAGATATTAGCTATAAGGTAAATGCTAATTTTAGATAAGAAATTTCTATCATTCGTTTGCTCGATTTGTGCGGATTAAATTAGTAATTATCGATTGAGCACATCACAAATTAGGTTGATAATTGAGAGTGAAATTATACAGGCTGATTTTTTTTGTGTTTTTTGATACAAATGCTTATCCCATCAGAATCCACTTAAGCAAATCTACTGTTGTCAATCCAAGAATCTGTGCTTTGAGATCTTATCGTCCATCAACAGTCAATCTGAATCGATTAATTAATCACCGCCAAAAAAATTCGCTTAAAGACTGTGACTGCAAGGCTTGGAGTCTAATATGTCGGCCAATACAAATCATTCTAAAATACTAATCGATCGCCAAAAACTTGCAAATTAGGGCATCTTCACTTAAAGTAACGTTAGCGGTAGGGATCGCTAACGACACGCGGCAATTCGTTGCTTTTATTTGGATCGAACGAACGATCGTCACAAAAATGCAGCCGAAAAAATTAGCTCATCCTATAACTGCCGCCGTGTCAATATTATTTTTTGGTGTGAATGGAGTGAGAAGTCAGTTATGCAGTGAATTAACTCAAACTAATTCATCTTGCCGACTGCTGTTGTACTCAAGTTTAGGAGGTTATTTTTGTTGAAACCCGAAATTACGCAGAAGGTTAAATTAGTTCATCCGTCGAATACTCAGGAGGATTTGCTAGCAAGTCAATATTTAGCAAAAATTACCGAGCAACCATCAGGATTTGCCAAGATTGCTGCTCTGTTTGGTAATCATCGGAGTCGTACCTCCGCAGTGATACTGGGATTAACAGTTCTAATGGGAATACTCAGTTTCCCCACCAATTCCGTCGATACTGTTGCGGTAGCGGCAGAGTCAACTACCACAGCGACTGAATTTGGCTCCACCGCAAATGGATATGAGAAACAATTGCGCAGTGATGTCTCTGCAATGCGGACAAAATACGCCCAACAGCCATCAGTACTAGTCGCTCAGGCTTATCCTCTATCAGTTCCCACTCGGACTGAAACGAATAATTTACAGTTTACAGGTGAAGCCTCCATTCCGATCGAGGTCGCTCAACCAAAAGCCAAAACCTTTAAGCCAGCACCCACCGGACAAGCATATTCCAACCAGAGTGGATCTGAAGGTGAATCCAAAGAGTACGAAGATCGTGCTCCCGCCACTCATCCTGGGACGACAACAATTGGCTTTTCCTGGCCAGCAGCAGGTAAACTGACCTCCAGATACGGTCGTCGCTGGGGTAGAATGCACAAAGGCATCGACATTGCTGGGCCAATCGGTACGCCAATCAACGCCGCAGCCGATGGTACTGTGATCGCATCAGGTTGGAATTCTGGTGGTTATGGCAACTTGGTAGAAATTAGGCATAGCGATGGGACTACCACCCGTTATGGTCACAACAGTCGGTTATCGGTTAGTGTCGGTCAAACTGTTCGTCAAGGTCAACAACTAGCAGAAATGGGTAGTACTGGTCATAGCACTGGCTCTCACTTGCATTTTGAGATCCGTCCTAGTGGTGGAGCTGCTGTCAATCCGATCGCTCATTTGCCCGCCAATAGTTAGGTTTGAGCATTAAACTCCAATAATTTTATATTTATTGTGTTTGAACTGCATTTTTCATGTTATGATGGGATACGTTAAATGCCACGGCTCAATAGCTCAGTCGGTAGAGTAGGGGACTCATAAGCCCTTGGTCGTCAGTTCAAGTCTGACTTGAGCCATATTTCATCTAGTTGCCAGTAGTAATATCCTAACTTTAAAATTTAAGATTAGGTATTACTGCTGGTAATTTCTTTACATTTATCGATCTGGTGGAAAACTGGCAATCGGAATTACAGTTGGAGTGGCGAGGTCAACTCAACGATCTAGTGACAGCCCTAGCTTGTTCGCCAAAAGGCGGTTGGGCGGCAAGCTCTGCGGCGGGAGATGCGATCTGGAATGCCGGACTGACAGATCCCGTCGAATTGCTGGCAGCGAGTGGCGAATCGATCGATAGTATTGCCTTTAGTGCCGATAGTCGGTGGCTAGCTGCGGGTGGACAAGCCGGAGAATTATCTATTTGGAATTGTGACGATTCGCACCTGCCACCACAATTAGTTCGTAAAATCAGGATAGGTAAGTGGATCGAGCAGTTAGCTTGGCACCCGATCGAATCATATCTAGCTATAAGTTATGGTTCGCAAGTGAAAATTTGGGACATCCCTAATTTTACCGAGGTTTCCACCTGGAAATGTGTGGGCGCAGCCTCCAATTCAGCACAATCAACTGAGCATCGATCTTCCATCTTCGATCTAGCTTGGCATCCTACCGGAGCATACCTGGCAATGTCTGGAGCTAAAGGTGTCCGCATCTGGTCAAATCTGGACAGCAAGGCACCAATTGGCAGGATTGAGGTAGATACTGCCAGTATTGCCATTACCTGGGCTAGAAATGGTCGCTACCTAGCTGCTGGTAATCTCGATCGGACTCTGACGACGATCGATTGGCAACATCCCGAAGATCCGTGGACGCTCACGGGTTGTCCTGGCAAAATTCGGCAAATGGTCTGGATCGAAGGCGGCACGGCACCCTGTCTCGCCGTAGCCAGTGGCACGGCGATTCTGCTTTGGCACTTGACTGCCGATGCAACTAGCTGGGAGGGTCAATGCTTAGAGGGTCATCAGGATATGGTCATGGCACTTGCTGCCCATCCCAGCGAGCCAATTCTGGCATCGGGATCTGCTGATGGTTACATCTGCCTGTGGTCGATCCAGGGCGAGATTGGGCAAATTATGACAGATGGCTTCAGTAAATTTACGACATTGGCATGGCATCCCCATTCCAAATCTTTACTCACAGGTAGCCAAACGGGATCGATCAGATTGTGGACTATCCCAGCATAAATACGGATGGGGGGAGAAAAAACATATGATACGATCGTGGATACAAGATCGCGAATATTCTCGACTTACCTAATTTTAGTTGGATTCAGCAATGTAACAATTGTTGCGATCACAGTCTCTGGATGTTGCTATCAGCCTGCCATTCGGCACGGATGGGCATTTGACAAACTTCATGAGAACCGCAACCCCTTAAGTTAAGCTAGTAAAGAAATCGGCGATCCTGCTACTATCGTTGTTCTCTAAGCCTATTGACTAAAAAGCTAGAGGTTAGTACCTCCAGCTTAGACAATAATCAGCCAAAAGTACTATTGACGAATTGCCTAATTTCAGTATAAGTGTTAATTACAGGCAAGTTACAGTAACTAAAACTTTTCATTATTATAGAGCTAATTCACAAATGTTAAAAATTCAGCTTTCCTGGTTGCAATCTAGTCTTGGTGTTTTAGGAACAGCGTTAGTATTGTCTAACCCGCTGACTTCCAGCGCATCACCCAATTTAGCAGCAGCCCATCGGACAACCAAAGTACCCGCACAGCCCCCCCAGTGGAGTAGCGTCAAATCTACTAGCACAAATGTCGAACAAGCATTGCTCAAAGGGGTTGCCAGCACTCCCGATCAAGCAGTACGTCAATTAGCCATCAATACGATTGTCACAAGTGGTGGACAGTCAACTGTGGCTGCGGTGAAAACACCTCAAAACTTCAGTCCGCTAGCTAATTTTATCGGAACGCCAGCAAAGTTCCAGCAAATATCAGCTAAGGCAACTAAGCCTCAGCAGATGAAGCAATCAATTACCGCCGCATTAACTCCAGCCACAAAATCCCAGCCGAAGGTAGTAGTACCCGGATTGGCGATTGGGACTGCGGACGTTCGGGTAGCTGCGGGAGTATTGCCTACTGTCAGACCAGCCGTTCGGCTGCTGTCGGCAACCAAAGCCGTGACACCAGTTCAGTTAGCGGAAATGATGCCTGAGCAAACGGCACCCAGCCCGTACCCTGTCGTGCGTCCAGAACTGATGCAGAAAATCGACGCAAAAGTGGCTGCTAGTATTGCAGAGGTTAAGACTGCAACATTGGACTTAAAGTCTCTCGGAGCAATTTCGACTGGACTACCTAAAGTCATTGATACTGCTGCTCTCAATCCGATTGCCGCGATTCCATCTGGATTGCAACAGCTATTAGGTAATAACTTTGATAGTGGCACTAAAGTTGTTGTCACCCCCGTCGCGAAAGCAACTGGACCTAATTTCCGGTCAATGGCTGCTTTGACCAAATTAGTCTCACCATCGGAGATTGTCGCACCTGCATCGGTTACAAAAACTAGTCTCCAGTTAGCGACTGCGCAAGGTTATGCTACTGCACCGACGTTTAACATCCCTGGGGAAACAATTGTCGCTGCAAAAACTGCTAATGTCAGCGTTCAGAGCAACGTCACTACCGCAACTGCGCAGAAGAGCAACAATTATGTAGCTCTAATGAGCAATCGTCGCTTGACTGTTGCCACAAAACAATCTTGGACAGCAAATCAAATCAACAATCTAGGTGGTTTGATTCTAGGCCCTCAGCAGCTAGCTACATTGCCTAAAGTTGTCAGTTTGTTACCAGTGAATACAATTAGAAATTCTAATTTTACGGGAGTAACGGTTAGCGATTTAGGAAATATTAACTAATAGTTTCCGCTCGTCCCAAGGAAAAGTCCCTACTTAGCTAGATAAGTAGGGACTTTTCGTATTAATTTCTTAAATTGGGATGATTATTTAGACCGATTCCCACCGCTTTTTTTCGATTGATTCCCCATATCCTCAGGAGATTGGGGTTGCGCACCTAGTTGGTGAATATTGACGATTTTGCCACCCATTCGCAAAATTTGTTGCATTTTCTCATTCATCCGATTGTATGGAACTTGCACGAAAGTGCTAGCACTAGTGCGAATCTGACTATCGGATTGAACGGTAATTTCATTTTGCTGCAATCCGGTTACTTCGTAGACGAAGATCCGGTTATCGGCGGTTGCACTGGAACTTCTCGCAAAGGCTGATTGTCCTAACATTTTGTTTGCTCCTGTGATTACAAAAATTATGCCAAGGTAACGCTAGCTACTTTTCCACCAATCTTGTTGATGTATTGGAGAGTGCTGTTGAGTTGTTCGTACGAGACGATAAACTCTTTGTTACTCCGACGAACGCGGGGGTAACGTGGTAGGCTAATCGAAGCTACTTCGATCCGATAGAGTCGGTTAGATTCACCGATAGTCGATCGACCAAATACCCGATTAGGCATCGAACTTTCAGCGGTACCTTGATAAGCAAAGCCATCATTACCACCAGAAGGGGGAATTACAGCCGAAGTAGTGTTGCTACCGAGTTCGCCAGCTAGACGGGATTTGCTACCAGCAACTTGGGATGTGTCGCTATTAGCGTAACCCCGATAGAGGCGGAACATCCGAGTAAATCCTTGGGTTTGTTGACCAATTTGATATTGGAAACTGCGACAATAAGGGACGATCGAATCCCCAAAATTCTCGTCATATTCGTTAGAATCGATATAAGAATCGATGTCGGCATCATAGCCGTGGTTTTGATATCGATCGAGATGTTCGATTACTTCAGACTCATTATAGGGAGCGCGTCCTAGTAGATGTTTACAGTGTAACTCGATCGCGCGAGTCTGAAAAACTGCGTGAAAATATTTGTTTTTATATAGCTCAGATTTAGCCACACCGCGCACGAATTCCCGCACGGTAATTTGACCATTGCAGAGCAGGGATTCTAGTCCCACCAGGCGTTCGTTTGCCATCAGATAGTCGTTGCCGAGTACCTGACGGTAGACAGCACGGATCACGATTTCAGCCTCGGCGGGAGACCAGTTATTGCGTAGTTCGAGCGGTTTAGCATCGCTGTAGGCGGTGGTGCCTAAGCGAGCAGCTCCGGTTGTAATTGCCACAGATTTTGCTCCTTATATTTTATTTATTAGCTATTTGTGTACAAGCAAGTCGAAACAGACTGCGGCGGAGATCTACCCACCCCCCCTACGGGTAGCCCTCCTTGGAGGGGATTTTCCGGCTCCCTCCCCTTTATAAGGGGAGGGCTGGGGTGGGGTAAAATCTAAGCTCTGTCGATACTGACAACCCGACTACCACGCTGATTCAGGCGTTGGAGCGTGCTATTGAGTTGCTCATAAGTAACCAGACACTCGCTCGAACTGCGGCGTACTTGAGTAGTGCGACTGCGGTTAGCTTGAACGATTTTGATCCGGTACATTTGACCGCGTGCGCCTTTCGCATTACCTGCTAAACCGCGACCAGAATTAGGTGTACGGACAGTGGATGCCGAACTTTGAGCCAATTCTGTCGTCAGTGCTGCACCCTTGTTATTGCCTTGAGCGCGATCGCTATTGGCATAACCCTGGTACAGTTGGAACATCCGTGTAAAACCAGCACTTGTTTGTCCCCGTTGGGTGGCAAAACCGCGAGGGTAAGGGACAATTGCCTCACCAAAGCTGTCTTGATATTCCATCGAGTCCAGATAGGAGTCGATTTCAGCCGCGTAGCCGTTATCGACAAACCGATTTACATGCTCGGTAATTTCCGCTTCATTCGCGGGAGCGCGTCCCAATAAGTGCTTAAAAGTCAGTTCAATGAACCGGACTTGGGGAGTTGAATAGAAGAATTTTTGTTTATATAGTTCTGATTGTGCCAATGCACGCACAAAATCCCGCACAGTCATCGCTCCATTTTTGAGGAGTGATTCCGCACTGGTTAATCGTTCGCTTTCCATGATATGGTCGTTGCCGAAGACCTGCCGATAAGCAGCCCAAATTACAGCCCGAACATCACCCTCAGAGTTTGTCCGCAGTTCCACTGGTGAGTTACCAGCAAACGGCTCAAACCCCAACTGTCTTGCAGCCATAGAACTTGTCATCGTTGCTATTCCTTAATTTTCATATAGTTACAACAATCCCAGAGCTACAGGACACCATTCGTTCCCACCCTTGAGCACGAACGACAGCCTATAGTTCTGGGAATTTTAGGAGCGAATTAGCTCAATGCGTTGATCGCATAATCGATATAGGAGTTTGCTTCGCTAGCAGAGTCACCGGATAAACCGTGGTTAGCTTTGACATATTTGAGAGCTTCTACATACCAGCTAGGAGACAATTCAAACGTAGAATTGATTTCAGCTAAACCACCAATTAGGTAGTCATCAATTGGGCCAGTACTACCAGCAATCAGGCAGTAGGAAACCATGCGAATGTAGTAACCGATGTCACGAGCACATTTAGCTTTACCGCGAGGGGTAGAAGCGTAGTTGTTGCCACTCATGGTGGTGGTGTAAGGAAATTTGCTATAAACGGCAGCAGCAGCACCATCAGCCAAGCTTTGCGCTTTGCCAGATAAAGCTTTAGCAGCATCGAGGCTAGCAGTAGCCTGACGGATGCGACCAAAAGCGACTTGGAGTTCGGTGGAGCTTAAGAAACGACCTTGGGAATCAGCGGTAGCTACAGCTTCGGTTAATGGAGTTTTCATTGTTTTACTTATCTCTCAATCAATAATTGTGCAAAAATTAACTAGCAATGAGTCAATCCGAGGATTAACCTACAGCGGAAGCAGCGCGATCGAAATAACCACCTAACTCAGCCATCAGGGAGCTACAATCGCCTTTAGTTACGCCGTTGGGGTCGTTAGCGATCGCAATTGCTGCATCTTTCATTTTGCCGATACCAGCAGCTACAGAACCACCTGGAACGCCGAGAGCGAGGTAAGTTTCGCGTAAGCCATTGAGACAACGATCGTCGAGTACACTTGCATCACCAGTGAATGCAGCGTAAGTAACATAGCGTAGAACGATTTCCATGTCGCGGAGACAAGCAGCCATGCGACGGTTGGTGTAAGCATTTCCACCAGGAGCGATCAAGTTTGGTTGCTCGTCAAACAAGGAGCGTGCTGCGTTAGCAACAATTGCGGAAGAATTGGACGTGATCCGGTTGACAACATCGATCCGCTTGGTGCCATCAGCTACCATCGCTTTGAGTGCGTCAATCTGAGAATCAGTAGCAAATGTACCTTGTGCATCTGCTTGAGCAACCACTTTAGTAAAAGCGTCTAACATCTAAGGAAACTCCCTATGTTGCAATATAAATTACTTTGAAAAATATGAATTCCCGATCGACAGTTACGTGTCAGGAATTCAATGTCTTTTGAACCAATTTGATTAAACCAATTCTCCCGTGCAAATTTTGTGCAAATTATTGTCGATTGAGCAAATTATCGAATTAAGAAATATTAAATCGGCTCCAAAGCCATGCTGGCTAATTGCTTTAGCTTCCTGAGAATATTTTATTTACTGTAAAGAAATTGTTACATTAGCGATCCCCAATTTTTTGCACGCATTCTACACAGTCGATCTATCAAAATAATTTAGATAGGTTCAGATCCCCGACTTCTTCAAGAAGTCGGGGATCTGTGAGGCACAATAAATTAATATTACGAGTGGCAATTTTAGCGATCGATGTGTAATGATTTAACGATCGATCTAAATTAAATTTCCCTTCCAGAAACTTAATTACGAATTATTAAAATAAAATATATGTCTACATCATTACGTGATAAACAACACCCATTAATCCGACAATTAGCAGATCGAATCGAAAGCACCTGGCAACAACATCTCACCCTCTCACCCTATCAAATTCCCCACGATCTCGGCTATGTCGAAGGGAGTCTCGAAGGCGAACGCCTAGTCATCGAAAATCGCTGCCATCAAACCGCCGAATTCCGTAAAATCCACCTGGAACTCGCGCAGGTTGGAAAAAATCTCGACATCCTTCACTGTGTGATGTTTCCCAACACCGATTACGATTTGCCAATTTTTGGGGCGGATATCGTCTGCGGGAGAGGTGCCATTAGTGCCGCAATCGTCGATTTGTCGCCAGTGAATCGAGATCGATCCTTGCCTGTCAGTTACCAACGCGCTTTATTTGGATTACCGCCTGTCAACTTCTCCCAAGTGCGAGAATTACCAGCTTGGGGCGATATTTTCTCGGATTATTGCTTATTTATCCGTCCGACAGATGCCGCCGAAGAAGCCGATTTTCTAGACTATGTGCTGTCGATGTTGTCGATTCATTGCCAAGTTGCCAGCCAAACTCAGCCAGCTACATCCGCGCCAGAAATTGCGACTATTTTAGCAGGACAAAAGTATTATTGCGATCGACAACAACAGAATGATAAAACTCGCCGCGTGTTAGAAAAATCCTTCGGGACTGAATGGGCAGATCGATATATGACTACAATGTTATTTGATTATGCTGCCGAAGTTGTGGCTTGTTAAATAGTAGATGGGTGCGGCGAGTTTGGTGATTAGATCGAATTTAATGGTCTAATTCTATCACTCGATCGAGTTCAGTTGCGAGCCAAGATCGATCGAAGATCGAGGCATAAATGCGATTTTGAACCCGTAGTAATTCTTGTTGCTTGACGACTAATCCTGACAACAGCAACTCCCGTTCAGCCGGAGTATTCGAGAGCGAGATTCCTAACTGCTCCAAGACTTGTTGATAGAGTGCGAGTAGGTGCGTCGATTGCTTACTTTTGAGCAATCGATCTCGAATAGTTTTGAGATGTTCTGGCTCATCTTGAGCCTCCCAATTGTTGATTATCTGCGTTTTGACTAAGTTTGCCAGCCATTCGGATTCACCATTGGGCGGAATGGGTGAGCAAGTGTTGCGAATCAGCTTACAGAGGCGTTGAGTGAGGAATGGTTGTCCGTTTGTCCAAGCCAAGACTTCTTTGAGAATTGTTTGGGGGTTGCCAAATTTCTGCGCCAAGCCTGGGAGCAATGGCTGGACTTCGTGCTCTTTAAAGCCTTCGAGGTGGATGGATTGACCGATATTAAATGGGGTAATCTGGATATTGGTAATTAATTCTGAGGGAGTCGCGACACCAAAGATGGCGAAGGTTAATCGTTGATAGGCGCGATTGAGACTGCGCTGGTTGTAACAGGAACGAATCAGGGCAAAAAAGTCATTGACGGAGAAATTTAAGCCCAAAACGCTATCAATTTCATCGATAAAAATTACTAGTTGTGATGAGGAGTCGCCGACTTCTACTAGTAAGACTGATTCGATAAATTCACTCAACCGCTGGACGGGAGAGAGATCTAGCCGCTCTTGCCACCAAGCTTTGAAATTAATCTTGCTGCGTAAATCAAACCGTCGCCCTAACTCAAACGCAATTCCTTTGTACCACTGATCGGGTGTAATATTCTCACTACCAATTCGGGTCATATCGATCGGTGCGCAATAGACTCCTTCATGCTGAAGATGATCGATCATTCTCACCATCAGGCTGGATTTGCCCATCTGACGGGGATTGAGGACATAGCAAAACTCGCCGCGTTTCAATGCTTTGTAGACCTGTCGATCGGCAGATCGTACTACATAGGTCGGGTCGTCCATTGGTAAACTGCCACCGACTTGGTAGTCGAAGGTGGTAGCTGCTTCGGTACTTTTGAGTAGCTCATTTTCAAATAGTAGTTCGGTTTGAATGGCGGTGAGAATATCGAGGGTTTGAGATAGTTCTTTTGTCCGTGCGGCTACTCTTTGCTCCAGTGTTTGGTTATAGCTTTCTAGTTTATTTTTAGCTCGTTCTAACTCAAGATTTTTTAAAGCGAGTTCTTCGCTAAACTTCACCAAATTTGCTTCCGCTTGTTTGCGTTGAGTGATGTCTTGAAATGCCGTCATTGCATAAACGACTTTACCCTTTTCATCAAAGATTGGCATTCCCCACGATTCTGCGGGAATAATCTTGTCACCTACATGGATTTCAATATCATCAGTGCTTATCTCTTCACCATTCAGTGCTCTGACAATCGGCAATTTTTCGGAAGGGTAAACCAGGTTTGTTCCGGCGAGATAGAGTTGATAAGTTTCGGCTATTTGCTCACGGGTAGCCCCTTTGACGACTCCTTTCCCTAATAGATTCTCTGCTCTGTGATTAACATAATAAGGGCTACCACTGGCATCCAACACGCCAATCCCGATGGGCATCGCTTCCAGAAATTGAGTCAGCCTGAGCTGGTTTTCCCGTAATGATACATAAAGTTGGGCATTTTGGATGGAAATCGCCGCCTGAGAGGAGAGAAGTTTGAGCACTGCCAATCTTGCGGGGGTAAAGGTACAAGTTGTGAGGTTGTTTTCTAGGTACAAAATGCCGTTAAGCCTACCACCATCTAGCAGCGGTGTACAGAGAATTGATTTGGGGTGATTGGCGATAATGTATGGATCGCGGATAAATTGCCCCTCATTGCTAGCATTATCTAGTACGATACTATCGTGAGTCCGAGCGACATAGTTGACAATTGCAGTTGACAAGGGGGCTGTTTGAGGCGAATCGATCGAGTCTGCTGAGATCGATCGTCGGATGGTAAGATCGAGATCGTCGGCAATCCCTTCAACTTCGATTTCCCAGTGGATATCTTCTGTTTCACTCTGGTATTGTAATAGTAAAAACCCTCTTTGAGCACCTGCATTTTCCATCACAGTTTTCATCAACTGTTCGAGCAATTTATCTAGCACAATCTCACTCGAAATTGCCTGAAATGCCTCGATTACTGTGGCTAGATCTATCGATTCTGATGTTTGATTGGAAAGCGTGACCGAAGTATCGATCTTACTAGTTTTAATGTCAGATGAAAGTTTGGCAATCGCTTGAAAATATCGAGATTCTAAATCTTTGACTTTGTGTACTGCTCCCCAAAGTTGATAACCTTGACTAGCTCTGTGGAAATAAATCTGGGCAAATTCTGCTTTGCCACGTTCTAACCAAAACTTCCCTGCTAGCTCATTAGCTAGAGCTTCATTCTGCAAAAAATCATGCTTTTGAGCGGAAGCAATGGCTCGATCATACAAATCCATTGCTTCCTGGCATTGATCGGTAATTTGTGCCATTTCTGCTGCGACTAATAGGTGCTTATGCAAGAAAGTTTCAGGACAATTATTTGCCCAAATTTGCATCTGGTTTTGATTTTCTATTAATTGCTGCCAATATTGTTGCTGCTGTCGATCTGACGCTGCACTATACAGCATTGTGAGAATGAGTGAGTAGTAAAAATTATGTTCGGCGACGCAATACTGAGCAGCAATCAAAGTTAGCGAACTTTTTGCAGTGAGAATACATTCAAGAGCTGCTGCTGTTTTACCATATAGATAGAGTACTTGAGCTTTGAAGATATAATAGATGCAAATTGCATGAGGAGAACGGCAACTATTTAGATATTCGGATTCATCAATTTCATCAGTCGAAAAAGCTAACTTGTCCTTGCTCATTCCTGCCAAATTTGACAAGGCTATCTGCACAGATCTAAGTATCTCAAGACCTAAGCAATTTTGATGTTTTTTGCAAAAAATAGAGAAATTATTTGATTTTTCAAAGATCTGTTTGAGTGGCAAACCTTGATGAAAATCAGTGAATAAAATATAGGCTAGGATATATCCAGTAAACTGAACTTCACCTGATTCTATCCCAGCTTTATAGCCATTTTGCAAAATAAGTTCAGTTGCTTTCAGTGGCTTCATCCAACAGCTTAAATAATAGCCAAACACCATAGATGTTTGGCATTCTTGACTATGATTATTAAATTTCTTACTTAGATTTAAGGCAAGTAAACCAAACTCATAAGCCGTTTGATAATCCGCCAAGATATTTATTGCGACAATACCATAACTAGAATAAAATTTTGATGCTTCAGCTAGATGACCATATTGAAGACAAAGATTCATTTGTTTTGCGGCTGACAAGGCAAAAAGATTTGCACTTGTAATATAAGTAGCTGCATCCATTGCCGATAATATTTTGATAGCAGCTTTTTTAGATGAAATGATCATCTGTGGTTCATCGATCAATTCTGAAATTGTTCTGTTTTTCAATTTATCATTGATACCGATCATTTCTTTTTCTATTGCTAGTGGCAGATCTGTTTTAGGCATTTCAATACCTAGCAAAGCTAATCCTTTGTAACCAGCTTCAATCGCGGCTGTATATCTAGCATTGGTAGTAGCTAGAACGATCAATAGCTGATATAATTCTGCTTTCTCGATCGCCGAAATATTTCTTAATAGAGTTGAATCAATCAGACTTTCTGCTTGTGCAGAGTTACCATTCAAATATTCAACTTCAGCTAGTTTTTTGTGCAATTCAAAGAACAATCGATCTTCAGTCAAATCAGGAAGATAGCCTAATAGCTGTTTACCAATATTCAAATATTGTCGAGCTGAAATATAAGCTGTTGCATCTTTGGCTTTTTTGCCTGCGGCTAAATTCAATCGAACTAATGCTAATTTCTCATTCTCATCTTCAATTAGCTCTTGAGCCTGATTTAGATGACCGACAATATCAAAAATTTTTTCGACTGTTCGAGCTGTTGGTGTATGCTGAAGTAATAACCTGCCAATTTGGAGATGAGCTACTTTTTGCTGTTGCTCATCAATGAGACTATCGGCAGCCTGCTGGATTTGATCGTGCCGAAATTTATAATTGAGGATGAGGATCTGAGCATCGATAGCTTCAGAGCCAATGGTTTCCAGCTCAGAGGTAGGTACAATTACCCCTCGATCGATCGCTGGCAAAAGTGCTAAAAATGTTGCTTGTAGGGATTTTTCATGAATAATTGCTAGTGTATTGAGATCGAAACTATTGCCCACGCAAGCCGCCAAACTCAAAGCCTGTTGTGTTAGTTCTGGCAGTTGTTTTAAAGTGCTAATCATCAACTCGACGACATTATCCGTGATGCCTTTTGTTTTGATTTTATCGACATCCCATTGCCAAATGCCTTGGCACCAATCAAAGCTGCATAAATTTTCGCGGTGCAATGTCTTTAAAAATTCATTTACAAAGAAGGGATTGCCCAAAGTTTTACCAACGATCAATTCAGCTAACGATCTAACTGTGCTTATTTCCTGAGACAAAGTATCGGCAACTAGATGGGTAACTTCATCTAAATTTAATGAGTCTAAACTCATCTTGTTGATTTTAACACCCGCACTTTGTAGTGATTCGATTGCAATTATTAATGGATGAAGTAGACTAACTTCATTGTCTCGATAAGCTCCAATCAAAAATAGATATTGACTCTGATCATCACTCATCATCAACTCAATCGATTTGAGACTGGCTAAATCTGCCCATTGTAAATCATCGAGAAAAATAACTAAAGGATGATCTGCTTGACAAAATATCCGAACGAAGTTCTGAAATACTAAATTAAATCGATTTTGATTGTCCGTTGACTCTAGCTGTTGTCCAGCTAATTGAGAGCCAATAATTAATTCAACTTCAGGAATAATATCAATAATTAGTTGAGCATTAGCCCCCAAAGCAGCTAATATTTTTTCTCGCCATTTTACTAATCGTGATTCACTTTCACTTAATAGCTGTTGGACTAACGATCTAAATGCCTGTACAATCGCTGAATAGGGAATGTCGCGCTGCAATTGGTCAAATTTGCCAGAGACAAAATATCCCCGCCGTTGAGTGATTGGTTTATAAATTTCCTGTACCAATGCTGATTTCCCAATCCCCGCAACACCAGCCACCAACATCATTTCAATCTTCGATTGGTTAAATTTCCCGTCCCCCTCTCCCCCCGTTGATACTCGCTCGAAAGCATTTAGTAAGGTGGCAATTTCTCGCTCTCTCCCATAGAGGTGTTGCGGGATTTGGAAATTTCCTGAAATATCCTGACTGGCGAGGGGAAACTCCACAATAGATCCAGTCAGCTCTAATTGACTCAGACATGCTTCTAAATCTACTTTTAGTCCAGAAGCACATTGATAACGTTCCTCCGCCGTCTTAGCCAATAGTTTCATCACTAGATTGGAGACAGCTTGCGGGATGGCTGGATTCAATTGGTGTGGCGGCGTGGGTAATCTGGCGAGATGACAATGGACTAATTCTAAAGCGTCAATTGTTTCAAATGGTAATCGATGAGTGAGGAGTTGATAAAATGTGACCCCAAGTGAATAAAAATCAGTGCGATAATCTAATGCTCGATTCATCCTCCCAGTTTGTTCTGGCGACATATAGGCTAATGTACCTTCTAACACATTAGGATTTTTAATAGTGGTATTTTCACGCATAAATATCGTTGAAATACCAAAATCAATGATTTTTAGCTGCCCAGTTTCTGGATTGAAAATTAGATTAGATGGATTAATATCTTTGTGAATAATATTAGCACCATGGATCTCGATCAAGGTCGTAGTTATTTTAATCGCAACAGTGAGAAATTCTGACAGGCTAAATTGTTTTGATTTTAGCAATATTGCTAAAGATGTACCACCAAAATCTTCGAGCAAAATCACCAGCGTATTTTGATATTTTTGCAGGTCATATGCCCTAACAACTCCCGCTAATTCTAACGATTTTGTTATTTTATATTCTTGTTTATATCGAGTCAGCTCTATTGGTGTCGGGTAGTCTTGTTTTAAGATCTTCAAGATAACAGGTTGTCGATCGATCTGACTAATCGATCGATAAACCAGTGAATTGGCACTTTGATAAATCTGAGCTAAAATTTGGTAATTGGGAAATGTTAGCATCACTATTTACTTCGATTGGTGTTTATTCTTTACTGTATATAAACAAATATCTTTGAGATGATGCGTAGATCTTTACCCCACCCTAGCCCTCCCCTTTCTAAGGGGAGGGAGCAAAGCCCCCCCTTTATAAGGGGGGGGTTGGGGGGGTAAGCCCACCGAAAACGAAGTCTAGCTGACTTGTGTATACACCGTAGTTTTGGAAGGAGAGTTGAGAGGGGTAAAATCTTCGCTTAACCAAAAAACTGTTGGAGATGACAGATATCTTCCCAGGGTAATCCTTTTTCATAGCGGATTCGATCGCGATAGCGGAATGGCGCGAATATTTCTGGCTCGTGCAGTTCCCAAATTTTACAGGGACAGGCAGAATTTTTAGATACATTTAGAATAGCATTAACTGCGCGGCGAGCTGCTTCATTTGCCCCTTCCATCGTTGCTAAATCTGTATTTGTGCGCACATAGTCTGACGCGAGAAATAAGTTCGGAATTCTGGTAAAAGCATCTGGACGCAGTTGCCAAGTATTCACGAGATTGACTAACAACGGCTCTAGATTAGTTTTGCTAGTTATATCTAGCACTGATTGATAGGTGAGATCTCCATTATCTTTGATGATTTTCTTGACAGAACCGATATCCGAAAGTGACCGGAGAAATGTTTTGGCGACTTGTTCTTTTTTGGTCAAATCTGCCGTGTCTTTAGCAAGAGTTTCGGCGGCAATTGTGACTTGCTTGTGCTCTTTGAAATTAAGTTCGTCCAGAAAATCACGAGCTGGATCAACAATATCTGGATCGAGAAACCAACTATGTAGATTATCATCTTTGAGGATTTCTTTACCATTAATATTTAAGCTTCTTTTGAGTTGCGCCCATACCTCATCCTTAATTTCTTCATCCGTACAATCTTTGGCATTTTTTCCAAATAAAATCCCTTTACTTTCCGCTGGATTAGCTCCAATATTGTCTGTACCCCAGTCAGAGATATCAACAGAAAGAACACCTTTTACCAAACCATCGCCATACTCACTTAGATCGATATCCTGCCAAAATTGTTTCTGAGAAATAGCCGTTAATGCCCAAGGAGTATCGACTAATAAAATATGTCCGTGGGTAATTTGGACATCTTCTTTGAGGTAAAATTGGATGCCATTCATCCAAGCAACACTCTTGGCTAATGTCCGAATATTCTTGAAAGTAGCATCATAACGATCGAGCTTACCATCAATAATCAGTCGATCCATCACCTCTACAGGCACCGCCGAAATATAGTAGTCACCCTTAACCTCATACGTTTGATGAGTAGTAAGATCTTCGATCGTCGCATTCTCGATTTTACCATTGATACAGTTAATTGCTGCAACTTGACTATCAAAATAATAATCCACCCCAAAAGTTTTCAAATGAGCCAACCACGGCTCGATCCATACTTCATTTGTCGGGCCATTTAATAATCGATCTGTACTAATAGTGGGATTAATTAAATCTAGAATTAGTTGCAACAGAATATCACCAACAGTTTTAGTACTAGCTAGTTTTGCTTTCGATGCGACGAGAGATTCCGTCAAACCTTTTGCCAATAAATTTTGATATTCAATGGAGAATCGATCCGCCTCCACAAAAGTCCACCAATCAATTTTTTCGTATTCGCCAATTCGACGCTCTTTAGAGCTAGTGATTAATTGCCACAGCTTGCGAGAAAAGAATTCTAATTCACCTGCTTTTAGTCCAGCTTGCGCCGAAATCAATTGCAAGAAAGCATCTACTAATACTTTTAAATCGTTGCTACTTGTTGGCAATTTTGCTGGTAATACCAAGCCCTCTCGATCAAAACGCGGTACATAAATCCGCGTGGCATCTACTAAATTATCAAACACTCCTTTAGATTGATTCTTGTAAGGAATGCGTTTCATCGTATCAGTAATATGCTGATAAAATCCTGGGAAAAATCGAAAGCCATGCTCTCCAGGTAAAGCTTTTCGCCCATCTACACTACTCGCCGTAACCGGAATACTCCGAGCTTTGCCACCTGGGATAGTCCGAGTTTCATAAACGGCAACATCAAAACCTCTTTCTGCCAACTCCTGCGCCGCACTCATGCCAGCAACTCCACCACCTAAGATTACGACTTTTTCTTTCTTTATCATTTTCAACTCCAAATACGAGAACTTTGTAAATAGGACAGCCTGAATGTTTGAGATCTAAAAATTGCTTGAAAATTAGTTGCGGGTATCGATCCCCTA
The DNA here is from genome assembly GCA_025359915.1 of Chamaesiphon sp. 336R_metabinner_41. Lineage (GTDB taxonomy): Bacteria > Cyanobacteriota > Cyanobacteriia > Cyanobacteriales > Chamaesiphonaceae > Chamaesiphon. The sequence continues at coordinate 58,257 of JANYDE010000030.1, forward strand.
ACTAAACTGCATTTTATCTTTAATTATGCCCAACTATTTAGATCGATCGATACAAAATATGGTAACCTCTGAATATAGACATAAAACTTAGGATAATTGTGCAGATCTGATTGACAGATAAAAGTCGGTATAAATTCGAGCAAAAGCTGATGAGGAATAGGTTTGAAGTGAATTTTTCAGCAAGAGAGGAGATCTGCCCAATATGACAATCGGATTAGATCTATTGGCAACTGGAAGATATAAAATTATTTTAACTGAAAAGAATTAATCATCGTCATTGCCGTTTCCAAGTGTTGATAATATCGAGCGGGTTCGGCTTTGTAGGTGAGGATATAAACCTTTCCTCGATCGATCGTCCATACTTCCAGCGTTTTAATTGGTAATAAATTTTCATTCTTCCCAGTGTATACCACCAAATTAGCCGGCTGTTTGGATAGAGTTGTCGAACTAGATTCAATAATTTTGGCAGCTAGATCGTATTTTTTGATTTCAGCAATTGCCAATTTTGTATAACTCGACAAAGTAGTCTGACTATCGGTCAAATTTTCGATCCTAATTGAGATATTTTCTCGATATTTACCGGAGGAGATTTGGTTGGGACTATTAAAGATTGCAGTTTCTCCTGTCAAAATATTGTAAGCTTCTGCTTGCTCCCAATTATTTGCGTATTTTATGTTGACACCCGATATTTTGTCTACATATTGTTTCAGACCTAATCGGCTACTAATATTAGTCGATTGGGGATCTACTGCTACTACCTTTGATGGTAATAATGGCGGTTGATTAGTCGATTGTGGAAGCAATTGTATCAATCCAAATCCAGTTAAGAGGACACAAGCAGCACTACCAAAAATTAAATATGGATTGAATCGATGAGATTTACTGACAGGTATCTGCTCCAGTGCCAAAGATTGGAGATCTTGCAGTGCTTCCAATGCTGACTGGTATCGATTTCGATAATCAGGACGCACCATGCGATCGATAATTTTGATCGCTTTGTGGTCGATAGCTACCTCATCTTTCCATTTTAACTCATAACTATCGGGATCTCGATCGATCGGAAATTTACCAGTCAGAGCTTGGATGGCAATTGCTCCAACTGCATAAAGATCGCTATTAAATTGGGGCGCGTTTTGTGATTGTTCGTACGGAACATAACTATAATTAATCGGATCGGGCAAATAATTGTCGGAAATGTCCTCCCATTTATGCTCTAGATCTTTAATAGCACTAAATCCAATTAAATGAAATCGACCATCTGCATTAGAGCGAATAATATTGTGAGGGTTAATATCCTGATGGATATATCTAAAACTATGGATGAAACATAAGATCCCGATTAAATCCATCAAGAAATCAAATACTTGTGTCTGACTCCAAATTTCATCTGTGCTTAGTTCTTCAGCGATAAAGTTGCCATCGATATACTCGCGCACCAAATATCTATTTCCATTTTCCTCAAACTTGGCAACCAAAGAGGGGATTTGAGGATGCTGTCCGACTCGATAAGCAATCGATCCTTGGCTTTCAAATAGTTGCTCGATCGATCGTGGAATCGAGCCATCATTATTCACATACTGGATTTCTTTGATAACATATAATGGAGAGTTAATTAAATCTAAATCTTCCGCTAAATAAGCAATCCCAGACTTGCCTAAACCTAAAACCTTAATTATTTTGTAATGAGAGTGCAGGATGTTTGACATATGGTGGTGTTTGGTTCTGGGCAAAGAAATGTATTGGCTTACGATGACAGACTAGAATCGGTTATGCTAAAAGATAGCATTTTCATTCACCAAATCCAACGTCCACGCATATACTTAAGCTAATTGTTGTGATTTAGATCTCAATTTAGCTAATACATTTAGCCGATCTATAATAACTAAACTTCAGTACATTTGCGGTCTGTCTTTAACAAGATTTTTATGAAATCATGATTATAATAGTCGGTGAATTAGTGGTGATTTGGGTTCGTTAGAATCAGGATTGCTTTCACCTGGAATGTTGACAATGCTGCCTGTAATCCGTAAATTTTCTGGTATTTTTCTACTCAGTGCGATCCTCGCCATCGACACCCACTGGACAGAGCCTAGTCTAGCTCAAGCTAGTAAAAAGTTTAGCTGTGAAATGGTCGCGGGTGTACCCACAACAGTCGTCAAAACAATACGCGGCAATATTCCGACAATCCGTTGGGTAAAATCCTTTACCGGAAAATATAATAATGTCAACCAAAGGTGTCAAGAAGTATCTACTAGACTCGATCGATTCAATCGAGATGGTAAACTAAAATTTATCCGTACTGGCAATCTCAATAGTTATCCAGTCCTCTGTGTCGATGTGGGAGTAAGTGGAAATACTTGTCCGGTAGCTAGTGTCTTAGTTACACTTGCCAAAGGCACTGATTCGAGTCAAGTCCTCCAGCAAATGCTCGATCTTCGCGCTCGTGCTGCTGGCAAAATTATTCAATTGAGTGGCGAACAACTAATCCACTATCGCAATGGCGATGCATATGTTAATATCGATCGACTATTAGGAGAATAGTTGCGTCAAAATAATTTTACTACTCAGGTAGTTAATACCATCACAATTGCGGCTGCGGGAGTATTTACCAGCTACGTATTGTGGCTGATATTAATGCCAAATCCTAGTTCTATCGCCAAAACTATCACCGTCAGGATCGATGGTGCAAATACTGGTTCGGGGGTAATCATCGAACATCAAGGAGATCGATATGTTGTTTTGAGTAACTGGCATGTCGTCAGTACTGGCGATAAACCCCTACCGCCGAACTCACTGAAAATTGAGACTGTCGATCGACGCAAACATTTAATTTCGACTAAAAAGATCCTCAGACTTGGTAAACTGGATCTGGCGATGTTAGAGTTCCGCAGTCGGTATCGTTATGCTACTGTTTCGATCGGCAATTCCGATAAACTGAGTGAAGGATCACAACTATATGTCTCTGGCTGGGCAGATCCTAGTCCTCAGCTACCAACCCGCACCTATCAGTATTTAGTTGGCAATCTGTCCGGAAAAATCGATCATCCCCAAGCTGGTTATGCTCTAGTATACACAGTGAATGCCTTACCAGGGATGAGCGGCGGCCCAGTCCTCGACAGTCGAGGTAATTTAGTTGCCATCAACGGTCGCGCCACGCTCGATTTACGCACTGGAAACGTAAATTTCGTACTTGGGATCGATATCAATCGTTACCTGCGTGCTAGGGGTAATTTACCCAGTCAAAAATGGCATAAGTATTAAGTAGCTAGACAAAATTAATTACATATTTTTCTCCAAATTCTTTAAGGATCTTTTCGACGGAGTAAACTAATGATTTCCAGCTAGAGTAAGCATCTGTTGTGAGCCATTGATATTTAATGAATCGCCATAAGATCTC